>JANQIJ010000362.1 GCA_028282185.1 Rhodospirillales bacterium | reverse complement strand
TCAAGGAAGGCGACGCCGTGGTCGTCGCCAATTCCGCGCCCTGCGGCCAATGCGATTACTGCGCCGTCGGGCGCGAAAATCTGTGCCGGGACCTGCAGTATCTGAACGGCGCCTTCGCCGAGTATGTCCGCGTGCCCGCCCGCTTCGTCGAAAAGAACACCCATGCCCTGCCGGACGGCCTGGCCTTCGGCAAGGCGGCGTTGACCGAACCCCTGGCCTGCGTCCTGCACGGCATGGATGCTTGTGACCTGGACAGCTACGGCAAGGGCGGCGGGGCCGAGGTCGTGCTGTTCGGCGGCGGACCCATCGGCCTGCTGTTCGTCGCCGCCCTGGCCCGCGCCGGGCATCGGGTGATCCTGGCCGATCCCAACGAACCGCGCCTGGCGGCGGCCCATGCCTTGGGCGCCGCCGAAACCGTGCAGATCGCCCGCGGCGGCGGCCAAGCGGCGGCGGTTCGTCAGGTGACGGAAACGGGCGACGGCGCCTGGGTCGCGATCGACGCCACCGGCGTGCCCGAGGTCTGGCAGGACGCGATCCAATGCGTCCGTCCGGGCGGCCTGGTCAATCTGTTCGGCGGCTGCGCGCCGGGCACGGAAATCCCCTTGGACACGCATGCGGTCCATTATTCGGAACTGACCATCAAGGGCGTTTACCACCACCGGCCGGCAACCGTGCGCCGGGCCCTTGAGATGCTCGCCGATCCGGCCTTCGGCGTGGATATGATGCTGTCGGCCGAAATGCCCATCGATCAGACGGAAGCGGCCTTACGCGCGATGATCGCCAAGGACGCGCTCAAGGTGGTGATCCGGGGGACGGCCTAACCGCCGCCCCGGTCCGATGGGAAGCCTCGTCGACTTCAAGCCGATTTCCGCCAGATAGCGGGCGCACGCCGGGATCAATGCGGTCCTTATCGTTGAGGGCGAAGTTGAGACCATCGTTCCACGAGACCTCTGGGAGCGCTGCAATGCGATCCTCAGTGCGCAGCAAGATGCCGGCGGAGCAAAGCGCACCGTCGCACACCTGTTCTCGGGCCTCGTGCATTGTTCGTGCGGCCAGAAGATGTACGTCCCGTCAAACGCCCGAAAATACGTCTGCGCCGACTGCCGGAACAAGATCACAACCGAAGATCTGGAGATGATCTTCCGCTCCCAGATCAAGGGCTATCCGCTCCCTGCGGACGCTCCCGAGGCCGGATCAAAGCTCTACGACGACTGGCCCAAGCTACCGTTCAAATTCAAACGCGAATTCGTCGAAACCGTCACCAAACGCATCGAAGTCGCCGAGTATCTTGGGTTGGCAACGTCAACGCTGAACAAGTGGCGGTGCCACGGCGGTGGCCCGGTTTTCGTTAAACTGGGCCGAGCGGTGCGGTATCGCCGGGAAGACCTTGACGCTTTTGTCGTCAGCCGTTCGCTCAAGTCAACATCGGAAAAACTCTAACTTCCGCCGTCCACTCGATGTTCATATGGCGGGATTGTATCGCCGGAGCATTGCCGTCAGTTCATCACGCGATATGGCGCGAAGCGGTGTACCCAAACGATCCTTGATAATCTGCTGGCGCTCCGCCGGACGGTCAGCCGCCACCTCGCCATCGACCCGTGGGAAGACATAGACGGGTGGGAAGACATAGACGGTGCTGTCCTTCGGGATGTGCGCGCGCAACAGTTCAAGGGCGGCCTCGCTGAGGGGCGGGTCGAGTGCCCCGTTTTCGTCTCCGCCAGCCGGATACATCTGCTCAGTTCGTCCACCTCAAGCCACTTGAGTTCAATTGCCTCTTGCCGCCGGAGACCGGTGAGCGCGATCAACTCAACCGCCAAGGCAACCCGCTCCATCGTCGCGTCGGCACCGCGGAGCGTATCACCAAGCGCTGTGAGTTCTTTCGGCGACAGCACCCGGTCCCTCGGGCGGTAGCGGAGGCGTTCAACGCCGCGCGCCGGACGGTGGTCGTCGGGCAGATAGCCACGCTTCTCCGCCCAGATGTTGCGCGGACAGATTGCACCAAACGAAATCGCCACGGGCCATGATTGGGTCACCGCCGATCTGCAACAAGAGCGGTTGCCTCCAGGGTCGCCAATGCAGGTCCGATCCGAGGCCGGCTCAACGGGCATCGACGGGCGGAATTTCCCCGGTGTACCCTCGTAACATCGTCCGTGCCGCGGACCCAGGCGGGCGCATCGCGGTCGCGCCGTCACGCGACCGGTCAGGCGGGAACGACTTCGAAGCCGACGGCCATGCGCGGCGTTTCGGCGCGGGACGGCGGTACGGAATGGCTGTAGTAAGCCGGCCAGAACAGGATGGTGCCGGTTTCCGGCACGGTCTGGCGGGTCGGGTAATCGGTGCCCGTGGCGGCATGGAACAGGTGCTTGCCGTGGTTGATGGCGGCACGGCTGTCCTCGGCCTCGCCGGGCTCGTGGGGGACGCGGACGTATAGGCTGCCGACCAGATAGCCGTCATTATGGATATGCGGGCCGACGTGGCCCTGGCCGTTCAGAATGGCGCAGAACATCTTGTAGGTATGCCGCTCCGGGAAGGTCTTGAAGATGTCGTGGACGAAATCGTGATCGAGGCATTCGAAGAGGTTTCTGTGGCGCGCCAACAGACCGTCGAAAATGCCTTCCAATTCCTTGACTCGAGGGCCGCAACCGTCACGGTTGATGTCGTCGGCAACGATCCAGGCCCGGGATTGGGGGTCGGTCGATTCCTTGAGCCGGGGCGAGGCCATCACCTCGTCGTAAAGCGCGTCACAGAATTCCAGGAAGCGTCCGTCGGGCAGGACGTCCGAGGCATGCACGGCATGGGGAAAGGTCGTGAGGTCGAGCCAACGGCGGGCCTGTTCCGGGCGGCCGGCCTGGTGTTCCAGGGCATGCAACAGATTGATGCATTCGCCGACCATGCGGGCGGCATCGGCGCCGTGCACGAGCACCTTCATGTAGCTGGTCCGGGCGGAATCGAAATCACCCAGAACATGATACGCCAGGCCGCGCGCCATCAGAGCCAGGGCGGACCGTCCATCGCCCTCGGTTCGCTCCAATCCGTCACAACCGCGGATCAGGTCTCGGGCAATGTCCGCATAGGTGACGTCCAAACCCGAATCGAAGGCGCCCGATGTCTCGAATTGGGGCCGCGTGCGCAATGCCATCAGGCCCTGTTCCACCGCATTGGCGAAATCGCCGGCCGCCAAGGTATGGCGCAGGGCCAGCACCCAGGGGCCCGGGGTCGTTCGGTCGCGCTCCAGGATCTGGCTGCAGATCGCGTAGCCGGCGGCCGCGTCGCCGCGGTCGAACAACGCCTGGGCGCGGCACAGCGACGTCCGGATGGTCTGGGCCAGTTGCTGTTCGATGAAGGCATCCATGGGAAGCGGCCGCTCGCATAATCGGGAAACGGCCGTCAAGCCTAGGCCCCGATCCCTAAGCAACCGTTAACTCGGGCGGTGTCCGGAACGCCGCAGCCCTAGACGGCGGACTTGAGGGCTTCTTCGACATAAAGCGCGCGCACCTTCTGGGCGACCGGTCCCGGGACGCCGTTGCCCAGGATGTGGTCGTCGATCTTGACCACCGGCATGACGAAGCTCGACGCGCTGGTCGAAAAGGCTTCGCGCGCGGCATAGGCTTCGTCCGGGGTAAAGGCCCGTTCGACAAGGGTCAGGCCGGCCTCCGCGACGACCTTGAGAACGGCTTTGCGGGTGATTCCGTGCAGGATCGAATTGGACAGTTGGCGGGTGATGATATCGCCGTTATCGGTGACGATGAAGGCGTTGTTCGAGGTTCCTTCGGTGATATGGCCATCCTCGATCATCCAGGCGTCGTCGGCGCCGCGTTCCTTGGCCGTCTGTTTGGCGAGCGAGGCCGGCAGCAGACCGACGGTCTTGATGTCGCGGCGCTGCCAGCGGATGTCGGGCAGGGTGATCACGGTGATGCCGCGCGCCGCCGTCGGCGCTTCCAGGATGTTTTTTTCCTGGGTGAACATGACCAGCGACGGTTCGGCCACCTCGGGGAAATTGAAATCCCGGTCGGCGGCGCCGCGCGTGACCTGCAGGTAAACGACGCCTTCCGTCAATCCGTTTCGGCGGATCAACTCCTTCTGGATGCCGGTGATCCCCGCATGATCCGCCGGGGCGGCCATGTTGAGCTCGTTCAGTGAACGATCGAGCCGCGCCAAGTGGGCGGCGTTGTCGACCAGCTTGCCGCCCAGGACCGAGGAAACCTCGTAAACCCCGTCGGCGAACAGGAAGCCTCGGTCGAAGATGGAAATCTTGGCGTCTTGTTCGGCCACATAATCGCCGTTGACATATACCGTGCGTGACATTTGCTCTCCCCTTGCTGGCCCTTCGGACCGATTTAGACCGTCCCGAAGGGCGCGTCTTCGCCCTCCGGCATGGCCGCGCGGAACACGTTCAGATTGGCCGAAACCAGACCATAGTAGCCCGCCAGCAGGACCAGTTCGACCATTCCCTCGTCACCCAGCAAGGCCTGCGTCACCGCGTAGGTCGCATCGCCG
>JANQIJ010000361.1 GCA_028282185.1 Rhodospirillales bacterium | reverse complement strand
ACACCGGGTCTGTTGCGCCGGACCTTCATCGTGCACCTGCTGGACGGCCGAATGCCCGAAGCCGTGCGCCTGGCGGCGCGGTTCCTCAAACAGGATCCGAAACAGAACATCGCCCGCCTGACCCTGGCCGTCGATCACCTGAAGAACGGGCGCCTGAAGAAAGCCGAACAGACCATCGCCGGCCTTCCGGATCAGGGGTTGTCGACCCTGACCAAACCGCTCTTGATCGCCTGGACCCGGTTCGCGCAAAAGGCGCCGACCAAGGCCTTGGCCGCGCTCGGCCCACTCGAAGGCCGCGACGGGATGGAGAACCTGGTCGACAGCCACCGGGCGCTGCTTCTCGAACTGAGCGGCAGGCCTGACGAGGCGGCGAAACTGCTGACCTCGGTCATCGAACGTCAATCGCCGCCGTCGTCCCGCGTGACCCATCTTTTGGGCGCGCTCTATGAGCGGACCGACCGGGCAGAGAGGGCGCGGGCGCTCTATCGCCTGTATATCGACGAACACCCGTCCACGCGCTTGATGGATCGCGCGCTGGCCCGATTGGACAAGGGCGACAAGCCGGCTTTCGAGATCGCCACGGCAGCCGACGGCGCGGCCGAGGCGATGTACGACCTGGGCGCCTCGTTGCGCCGCCAGAACGCGCAGGAAACGGCGATTGCCATGATCAGATTGGCCCTTTATCTGAAACCGGATTTCGCCGTCGCCCAATACACCCTGGCCGACATCCTGGAACAGGAAGACCGGTTGGAACAGGCCCTTGCCGTTTACGAGGCGATCGATCCGAAAAGCGCCTACGGCTGGAGCGCGCAAATCCAATCGGCAGCGATCCTCGGCGATTTGAAACGCGTCGATGCGGCGGTGACGAAGCTCAACGCCCTGATCAAACAGCGCCCGGGCCTGCCGGACGGGCATTTGCACCTTGGCGATGTTTACCGTCGCAGCAAAGCCTTCGACAAGGCGGCGACCGCCTACAGCCGGGCCATCGACCTGGTCGGCGAACCGCAACCGCATCATTGGAGCCTGTTTTACGCCCGCGGCATCGTCCTTGAACGCGGCAAGCGGTGGAAGGAATCGGAGAAGGATTTGTTGAAGGCGCTCGAACTGCGGCCCGACCAGCCGTTCGTGCTCAATTACCTGGGCTACAGCTGGATCGACCGGGGCGAGCATTTGGCGCGGGCGACGGAGATGATCAAGAGGGCGGTCGAACTGGCGCCCAACGACGGCTATATCGCCGATAGCCTGGGCTGGGCCTATTACCGGCTGGGCAAATACGAACAGGCGGTCGAGGAATTGGAGCGCGCCGTCGAACTTCGGCCCCAGGACCCGGTGATCAACGACCATCTGGGCGATGCCTATTGGAAGGTCGGGCGTAAGCTGGAAGCCCGTTTCCAATGGAAGCGCGCGCTGTCGCTGGAGCCGGAAGACGATCTGGCGCCGAAAATCGAAAAGAAGCTGGAACAGGGCCTGGATGGCTGAGACCGGGCTGACCATCGCCGCGCCGGCCAAGCTGAACCTGTATCTCCACGTCACCGGCCGGCGCGACGACGGCTATCACCTGCTGGATACATTGATCGCCTTCGCCGATATCGGCGATGCGGTGACCGCGCGCCCGGCGCCGGGCCGGACCCTGACCCTCAACGTCCGGGGCGCCTTCGCCAAGGACCTGGCCGGCGAGGCGGACAACCTGGTGGCCCGCGCGGCGCGGGCGCTGCGCGATGCGGCCGGGTTGGACGCCGGCGCGCATCTGGTTCTGGACAAGCGCCTGCCCGTGGCCTCGGGCATCGGCGGCGGTTCGGCCGACGCGGCGGCCACGCTCAAGGCGCTTAGCCGCCTGTGGGGCGTCGAGATGGTGGAACGGGATCTCCTGGACCTGGCGCTCGGCCTCGGGGCCGACGTGCCGGTCTGTTGGGCCGGACGGGCCGCCTTCGTCGGCGGGATCGGCGAGGAAATGACCCCGGCCCCGGCCCTGCCCCGCGTCCCGTTGGTTCTGGTCAACCCCTTGGTCGGGGTATCGACCCCGGCCGTGTTCAAGGCCCGCGAAGGCCCCTTTCAGGCGGCGGACCGGTTCGCCGAAACCCCCATCGACGCAGCGCATCTGGCGCATCTGTTGAACAATCGCGACAACGGCCTGACCGCGGCGGCACGGAAGCTTTGCCCGCCGATCGACGCGGTGCTCGGCGCCTTGGACGCCGCTCCGGGCCGCCTGCTGGCCCGCATGTCCGGCAGCGGCGGGACCTGTTTCGCCCTGTTCAGTGATGACGCTCAGGCGCTTGCCGCCCGACAGGCGATCGCCGAACACCATCCGGATTGGTGGGTCGCCGCGGGACGGCTGAAATCCGCAGCGGTGGCCGGTTAACGCCCAAATCCCGGTTTTTCGGCCCACCGTTCCGGCCCGGCGAGCGGGCGTCGGCCGCCGCCGCCTTGCGAGGCCCTTGCGGGTGCCCGGCGAAACGGCGTATAAGGCCGGCCGCATGGCTTGCCTCTGATCCAGGGGCGGCACATCATCGGGTCAATGGGGCGTGGTGAAGCGGTCTAACACACCGGTTTTTGGTACCGGCATTCCCAGGTTCGAATCCTGGCGCCCCAGCCATCCTCACCGCGATCTCGCTGTCGACAACACTTGTGTTGGAAACGACGCCGATGTCGGAAACAGCTTAAGTTGGCCAAACACAGCTTAGATTGTCCAAATGACAGTTTGAGTTGACCAACTCCGTCATCTGTTTCGTTCATTTTCAGCGACCTAGGCGGGATCGGTGTACGAATGATCCATCACTTCAGGCGCCGGGCATAAAACGCGTCTATGTTCGCGGCGCAGCATAATTTTCTATATATAAGTATTTTTTCCTTTACATCGTTTGTGCATGTGTCCATATTCGTCGCAAGTGCCCGTTTGGGCCCCCCTATCTTTTTTAGGTGTGGCCGCCCCCGCTCCGCCAAGGGTTATGACCCGGGCAGCTAAGTGAGCGGCCCGGCGGCTAGGGCTCACTTAGGTGGTCCCCGTTTTGTTTGAACGGGGACAGCCCGTGACCCCGGGGGACAACCCGTGTAGGCGGATAACACTTCCGAAAACCTGTTTTTTAAACCCGGCCCGCATGGCCGCGCTTCGATAGTGCGCCGGTGGCCACAGAACCGCTGCGCCTGGGCGACCCTTCGGTGCGCGGAGGAGATACCGCATGTTTAACCCCTTCCGGCTGAAACAGCCGATCGGCGAAGCGTACAACATGGATTTGGACGACTCGCTTAA
Organism: Rhodospirillales bacterium; assembly: GCA_028282185.1. Taxonomy (GTDB): domain Bacteria; phylum Pseudomonadota; class Alphaproteobacteria; order Rhodospirillales; family Casp-alpha2; genus UBA1479. Next base: position 12,724 of record JANQIJ010000361.1, on the reverse strand, counting down.
CACCAAGACGGCGCTCGCGGACCTGGGCCATATGAAAATCCCGGAACACGGCCTCACCGAGTTCCCCGACCGCCCCATGATCGACGGCGTGAAATCGTTCCAGCGGGAACAGGGTCTGGCGGTCGACGGCGTGATGAAACCCGACGGCCCGACCATCGAGCGCCTCAACCGGACCTTGGCAGGCAAACAATCCAACCCGCCCAAATCCATCTTCGGGCCCCGGCCAATCAATAACAAGGCGATCAACAACCCCAAACCGGCGGTCCAAACCCTGCCCGCGACGCCGCAGGTCCGGGCGGGCGCGGTCAAGAGAACCCGGGAACGTCGTGAGGACGACCCGCCGGCGGTCGTCACGCCGTTCGATGGAAAGCCGCCCTCGGTGGCGAAAGCCAAGTCCGGTTCCCTGTTCCAGCCCATCAACCTGAAACGGCCGATCACGCCCGCGACCAACGTTGATTTGAACGACACGGGCCGGGTCAAGAAGGCGCTGCATGACTTGGGTCTTCTGGACACGCGGGATCACGGCCTGGACGAATTTCCCGATCAACCCATGATCGATGGCATCAAATCCTTCCAGCGCCAACAGGGCCTCCGCGAAGACGGTGAGATGAAACCCGACGGCGAGACCGTCCAGCGCCTCAATCAGGTCATGGCGGCCAGGGATGAAGAAAGCACACAGGTTGCCCAGGCCGCCCAGCCGAAGAGCACCGGCGGGCAGGCGAAAAGTCGTCCGGCCAGCCCAGCTCATCCAGCCCCGGCAAACCCGCCCACGCAACTTTCGGGAACGCCGTCCGTAGCACCGCCGGCTATGTTCTCAACCCTCGACAAACAAGGGAAGTTCCAAGGTGCGAAAGACCCGTTCCCGCAGTCCCGAGAGTCTGCTGCTTTCAGAAACAAAATTCATCAGAAGGAATCAGCAGCTGGAAACTACTCAGCCGTAAACAAACATTCCGGCGCACTTGGACGTTACCAGATGACCGATATCGCGTTGAAGGAAATTGGCCTGAAAGACAGGAAAACCGGTCAATGGACAGGCAAATATGGTGTCCGTAGCCAGTCCGATTTCCTGAACAACCCCAAAGCCCAGGAACAGGCGGTTTCCGAATTACATCGGGCCCACAAAGTTCAACTTGAGACCAATGGTGCGTGGGCCGCGGCTGGCAATAAACAGACGATCACGGGCGTCAAAGGCCCGATCACCGTAACCGAAGCAGGATTGCTCGCGGCTGCCCATCGGCAGGGTGCAAAGGCTGTGCGCGAATACCTTAACCATGTCTCCGCCAATAAAGGCGGGCTGAAAACCAGTAACCTGGACAAGAAAACGGAAGAGAAGTTTCTCGCCATCGAAACCCGAATGCGAGAGTTTCAGAACGTGCCCCTGAGGCCCTGAAAAAACCGACAAATGCGTGTATGATTGTGCCAACATTTCCATATATAGGTGCCATCATGCTGCAACTAATCACACTCATGCGCCTGCCCATCGGAGTCTTGCTCCTTTGGGCAGGCATGGGTTTTGCGTTTACAACTCAAGCGAATGACAGATCGATGGATTTCGGTGGGAATCCTGTCTGGAAAGACGGTCGGCTGGCACACCTGAGCAAATACATCGGGACAGAAAACAACCGTGCGGTACTTGAAGAACCATACATCATCGAACAGCTCAAATGGGACTTACAGGACCGATATGATCTGTTCCGCAAGGCTATCTTGGACACACCGGTGATAATTGGTTTCGATCTTTTCCACATAGTCTTGAGAGGTTTTGCTCCGGGCCCAAACAAGGAGGGCGTTGAGGCCATTTTGGTTGTTAATCTGCGGAACGGATGGGCTTTTCCAGGCATTCGCATCGGCAAGAAAAGGATTGTCTATGGCAACAAGGGTCCCGACGAAAAAGATCCAACGTTTGGCGAACTGCCGTGGCCCCTTTTGATTTGGTCTAGGTACGATGAGATTTGGCGGATGTTTGACAAGCCGCCGACGGAAAACTTCGAATGGAAACACCATGCGCCACCGCCGGAACCCAATTGATGATTTGTTTTGATTAGAGTTTGTCGCGGCCTTGGTCGTCTAGATTCCCCAAATCCAGGCGGGCTTTCCTCGATGCCCTGGCCGATGAGCGGAAGAAATCCGTTGTTGGAGCCCCTCACGGTCAGAACGAACACGCGCGCTTTGATCACTTCCGGTTCCAGAACGCATCCCAGAAGTCGCCCTGATCGTTGACGGAAAAACGTTGGTAAAGAACCGTCCACCGGTCACCGGTCTTGCGCATCACATACATGGGATCCGTGAGACCGGTAGCTGGATCATACCGTCCAGAGCGGCCGAAAGGACCAGGAACGCCACAACCATCTGGATATTTCCCTAAACTGAAAATACCATGACCCCAAGGTGATCGATCCCACGTGAGGCAATGTTCCGATGCTCAGAATCAAAACGGCTTGGCTGTTGCCTGTTGTCTTGGTCTGTGTCCTTGCCACGCCCGCGACACAGGCATCCGATCCGGTGGGAAAGTACCTTTCAGCGGAAGAATACGTTGAACGTTTTCGCATCGCCTTGTCCAGTGCCCCCAACTGGCCGCGATCCAAAACGTTATCCCCACGGGCAACCGTGTTCAAATGGCGGACCTTTGTCGGCATCGGCTTTTTCATGGACCCCCCCGAAGACCCCAACGTTTTGGCTTGGCTCACGTACCTTGTCGACGAGCAAATGCCCTATATGGCGAACCTGATGGGCGTGGTGATGACGCACCTTCCGGGGGAAAAAAGCCGCTTGGCGGATATTGATGTTTGGCGCGCACCCGTTCGCCTGTTCAAGGATTGGCGCATCAAGCACGGCCGGGGCAGCCCGGAAGACCTGATAAGGCTTGGGCAAGTGACATGCGGCATGGATTTCCGAAGCGGTCGAAACGGCGAAGGTCATCATTCCCGAGTTACTTGGCCTGCTGGCGAAAAGCGAATACTTCACGGTGCTCTATCAAAAAAAACAGACCCTCAATAACGAGCCGCCCAGATAACGCAATGTTCCCATGGTGAAACGCGGAACATGCATGCTGTTTTTGGTTGGGGCGTTGCTCGGCGTCCAGATGACGGCGCCCGGCGATGCCCTGGCGGAAAACGCTTATCCATCTCCTGAGAAGCTGGTCCGGTTGTTCGCCCGAAGCGTTTCATGGGCACCGGCATGGCCCCGGTCAAATGCGTTGGAGGAACGGCGGACCGTCCACAAATGGAATACCGGCATCGGCATCGGTGTCGAGCTTAACCCGACCGACAAAGTTGAACGAAACCTCCGCGCAGACCGGGAGCGTGAAACCTTCCTGACCGAGGGGTTGGAAAGGATCTCTCGGGTCATTGGCGTGAAGGTTCATCACTTGCCGTCGGCAGAGTACCCCAAGGCACATGTTGGGTTCTGGCAAGCCCCCTATCCGAGAATTCCGATGTATCTGGAAAAAGCGGGATACCCGGTCGACCGAATTTCACAATCGCCGAGAAGTGTCATTTGCGGGTTCGATTTTGCCACCGTCGAAGACGATGTCTCGCCGGAAATGGTTTTCCTTAATCGGCGACTGCAACCGGATGTCCTGAACCACTGTATCGTCAGTCACATGCTCGCGGTCCTCGGATTGCCGGGGCTATCGACCAGCCCTCAACGGTCGCTGCACACCATCACCGGAACGCGCATGCAGGGTTTGAACGAAGATCACCTCATCCTTTTGCGGACTTTGTATGATGCGAGGATCAAGAACAGAATGGATGTCAGCAAAGCGATCCAGGTTGCACGCCAGATCATTCCCGAACTGATTGTCTCTTATCGCACCGGTGGAGAACAGGCCTTACGGCAACCTTAGCTCCGAGGATTTTCAAACTCGACACTTGTCGATTTCACCGGAGTCACGCCAAAGAGCGCAGCAAGTTTTCGATTCATCCGTCACATACGATTATAATCGACACTCATTCCACTTCTTCGATGTTTCGTTCCTGCTTGGGAGGCCGCGAGGCTCTGCCGGCGGCCGGGCGACATTGGAAGGCGTGTGGCTCTTCAGACCGCGGCCGATCAACGATGAGGCTTTCTTCTCGTGGTTCTCCCGCCTGGCCTGGGCCAATGGATTGTCGCCCGGCGGCCTCTATCGCATCCGCCCTCCCCGGGGGGGGCGGATGCGCCGCGCCATCACCCTCTCTTGTTCAGGTCACCGTCAGCCGGCTTTCGGCAATGTGGCAAGGAGAGGACGCGACAAATGCGCGATTTCATAGGAAACGCCTGGCGCCCGCGCATCCGGTTTCGTATTCGACAAGACAAAGCGCAGGAACTTCCATGCCCGGGGGTCCAAGCCAACGATTGATGACACGACATCGGGCCGCGCGGCGGTTGCCCGCGCCAGCGCGCACTCGCTGGCGAAAGCCTCCGTCAGGTCGGCATCGATCGGAATGGCGACATCCTCTCGGCAGAGCGAGCGGGCGTCGCCGCCGTCGCCTCGAAAGGCGTCAAGCACGGGATAGGTTTCGATCTCGGCCCGTCCGATGACATCCGTAACGACCTTGTAGCCGCCTCGCAGCAACCAGTTCGTGAAGGCCTCATTTCGTTGCCATAGATAAAGCGAGGCGAAATTGTTCGCGATGGCGCCGAAGCGGCCCGCCTCGCGCAACAGAAAGGCTTTGAAATATAGGTCCGGCTCCGTGTCCCAAACGCCGCCCCGGTCCTTCAACCAACCGCGCAGGGCCGCGAGATCGTGGGTCGCGGGAAGACGATGCCCGTAGTAAGCGATGATCATTGCTGGTACTCCTTTGTTTACTGGTGCGCCGCTTCTTCCGGGGTCCATCGTCAGCGCCCGCGAATTGCCCCGAGATCATTATTTATTATATGATAAATAATGATCTCGGTGATGACCGTCAACGGGGGTTCCTACATGCCACATCTACCCACCGCACCCCGGCGGCCGACAAGCTCCGCCCCGCCGGCATTGCGCGATTATCGAGCGCTTGTCGCGGACGTGCCTTGCCGCCGCTGGGTGATCTTCCATTCGGCCGCGGCGTGCCGGCGCGGCGCGGCGGCGAAACGGCATCGGCGGGCCCTACCGGACCAGGCAATGCCGGACCACCCCATCGCCGCCTTCTGCGATCCCGACGGCATCCTACCGTCATGACATCCTCATTGCCGCCCCTCACGCAGCTGCGGCTTTTTGCCGCCGCGGCCCGGCACCTCAGTTTCAAGGAGGCCGCGCGGGAACTTCATCTGACACCCAGCGCGGTCAGTCACGGGGTCCGCACCTTGGAGGACTGGTTGGGCGTCAAACTGTTCGCCCGTGGACATAACAGCTTGAGCCTAACAGTGGCGGGTGCCGAGTACCTGCCGGCCATCGAAAAAGCCTTGAACGTCATCGCCAGCGCTACCGAAGCCGTTCCCGGCCGCAAGGGCCCGCGCCGCATCTCGGTCAGCGTCGCGCCCACGTTCGGCGTTCGCTGGCTGGTGCCCCACCTTCATATGTTCGCCGCAGCGAACAACGGTGTCGAGGTCGCGCTCGACACCGCGCAGCAATCAGTGCCCCTGAACGCACGGGAACCGCACTTGGCGATCCGCATGGGCAGCGGCGATTGGCCGGGCCTGGAGAAGTTGAAGATTCTGACCGAGCGCCTCGTTCCCGTCTGCGCACCAGCCATGGCGGACAGAATTAAAGCACCTGCGGACCTCTGCGACCGAACCCTGATCCATGTCACGACCGTGACTGAGGACTGGCGGGCCTGGGCAAGCTTGGCGGGCAACCCGGACCTTCCCGCGGGCGCCGGACTGCGGGTCGACCGCGTGGAACTGGCCATCAACGCGGCGGCCGAGGGGCTGGGGGTCGCCATCGGCCGCGAACCCCTGATCGACAACGATGTCCGCGCCGGGCGGATCGTCCCGGTCCTCGGACCCGCGCGACCGTGCCGCACGGGATACTGGCTTCTCGCCACGCCGGAAGCCCTGGAGCGGGCCGACGTCCGGGCCTTTTGGGCCTGGATCGCCGGCCTCGCCGGGCCGTAGCCAGAGAGGGTTTACGGCCTGATTACTTTCCCAGGTAGTTTGGCTGACGACGCGCCTTCCAAGCCTCCAAGGCCTCGGTCATGTCATGCGTCGGGACCAGCTTGGCGAACTGATCGCTCTCGACCAGCAGACCCTCGGCGATGGGCATGTTGATGCCGCGCGTCACCGCCGTGAGGATTCCCGCCGCGGTCAGGGGCGAATGCCGGAGGACCCGATCCGCCAGGTCCCGCGCCATCGACATCAGATCGTCATGCGCCACGACCTTGTTGACGAGACCCAGCTCGTAGGCCCGTTCAGCCGTGAAGGGGTCCCCCGTCAGCAGGTACTCGAGCGCCCGCTTGCGGCCGCCGAGCCGGCTGAGGCGCTGCGTTCCGCCGAAGGTCGGCGGAATGCCGATGTTGATTTCGGGCTTCGCGAACATTGCCCGCTCGCTAGCGACGGTCAGATGGGCAGCTTCCGTAAGCTCGCAACCGCCCCCGTAAGCCAGGCCATTAACCGCCACGATGATCGGCTTGGCAAAGGCCTCGACGCGGGCGGTCATCGCCTGGCCCCGGCGCACGAACTCCTTGACCGCGACCTGCGCGCCCAATTTGATGCTTTCGGAAAACTCATGGATGTCGCCGCCTGCGGAAAACGCCCGGTCACCGGCGCCGGTGATGATCAAAAGGCGAACCGCCTCGTCGGTCTCCAGCCGGTCGAGCAGCGCCATCATCGTGTCGGCCAGTTCGTAATTGATGGCGTTCAGTTTTTCCGGCCGGTTCAAGGTCAGGGTCGCGATGGGTCCCGAAACATCGCATAGGACTGTGTCGGACATAAGATTTTCTCCGTTCGATTTCCAACTGGGCCCTGTATAGAAATCGCGGTGTCGCGCCGGCAAACGCGAAAATCACCGGTCGAAGTGAAGAAAATTCAACCGCTCCCGCGCCGGCTCCTAAGCCACCATCGTCTGTGCATCAATTCAATTCCATGACCCGGTTCCGCTGCAGGATGAAGGGCGCGTCGGAAAGCCCGGACCACCGCCCGATCTCGGTTCGGGCGCGGTCGAAACTGTCATGAATCTTTTGCGTCAGCGGATCATGCTGGCGCACTTCCGCCATAACCTCCGCTGCGGCTTCGCCGAAGCCGTCGAAGATATCGTCGTCGAACTGACGAAGCTTGACGCCGTGATCGTCGATCAACTTGGCGAGGTAAAGGCTGTTGTTGGCGTTGGTTTCGGCCATTTGACGGGCGTTTTCCTCGTTGCAGGCGGTTTGGATGATGGCCTGTTCACTCTTTGAGAGCTTGTCCCACCAACGCAGGTTGACCCCCAGTGTCAGTTGACCGCCCGGCTCGTGCATGCCGGGGTAGTAATAGTATTTCGCCGCTTCGTAGAACTTCATGAAGTAGTCGTTGTAGGGGCCGACCCATTCCGTCGCGTCGACCGCGCCCGACACCAGGTTTTCGAAGATCTGACTGCCTGGCAGGGAAACGGGGGAGGCCCCGAGCTTACTGATGACGTCGCCGCCCAAGCCGGGAATGCGCATCTTTAGGCCCTTGAAATCATCGATGCTGCTGATCTCCTTGTTGAACCATCCGCCCATCTGGACGCCCGTATTGCCGCAGGGCCAAGGCTTGATCGCGAACTGGCGGCCCAGTTCGTCGTGCAGTTCCTGCCCCCCCGCATACTTCATCCAGGCGTCCATTTCGGTATAGGTCAGTCCGAAGGGGACCGCCGCGAAAAAGGCCCATCCGGGGTGCTTGCCCTTCCAGTAGTAGTCCACGCCGATATAGGCCTCGGCATTGCCGGAGGCGGCGGCATCGAAGGAATCGAATGCGCCGACCTTTTCGCCCGAGGCGTAGTAACGGGTCCGGATTCGACCGCCCGTCAGTTCGGTGATGCGTGCGGCAAGGCGCTGGGCGCTGGTCCCCAATCCGGGGAAATCCCTCGGCCAGGTGGACACGATCGACATCTCCGTCCTGGCTTGAACGATCGATGGAGCGGCGACCCCGGCGCCGACGGCGCCGGTGAATACGGCCGATTTTTTGAGAAACTTCCTGCGTTTCATTCTTTCCTCCTTTGGATTGTCTCCCCGGTCGCCTAGGGCGCCGGCGGGGCCCGGTGCACCCGGCGGGGGTGTACGACGACCGGTGCACCTAAGCATGCTCGGCGTTGACGGCGCTGTCCGCCGGCGCCTGATCGCGATCGGTCTTGGTGTAGTCGCGGATGATCTCGCCGACTCGCATACGGTAGTCGTTGAAGATGCTTTTCCGACTGGCTTGCTGGATCCCACGATGGGTCGGGTGTTGTCGAAACGCGTCGATGGCCGCTTCGTCGCGCCAAAAGGACAAGGCGACGAACTTTCCGGGCTCGACGACGCTCTCAAATCGCTCAACGGAGATGAAGCCGTCGCGCCCCTCCAGGAGGTAGGCCAGGCGCTGGCCGTGGTCGATGTATTCCTTGCCCCGGTCCGGCTTCGGCCAGGATTCGAATATGACAACGATCATCTTTTGAGTCCTTCTCTTCTCTGTCGTCCTTGTTCTAAGTGCCTCGTGACGACCCCGCGTCGCGCCCGGTACCGCTGCGTCAATCCGCCGTCCAGCCGCCGTCGACGACCAGCGAGGCGCCGGTCATCAAAGCCGATGCGTCGCTGGCCAAAAAAACGATCGCCCCCGTCAGATCCTCGACGCGCCCGACACGACCGAGCTTGATCTTGCGCTCGACCTCCTGGCGGAACGTGCTGTCTTCGAAGAAGGAGCGGGTCATGGGCGTTTCGATGAATGTCGGGCAGAGCGTGTTGACCCTGATCCCGACAGGGCCCAGCTCGATGGCCATCGCCCGGGTGAACCCCTCCATGGCCCATTTCGTCGCGCAGTAGACCGAGCGCCGGGCGCTCCCGACGTGCCCCATCTGGGACGAAAGGTTGACCACCGCGCCTTTTCGTCCAGCGCCGACCAGGCGGCGGCAAAAAGACTGGGCGACGAAAAACGCGGCGCGCAAGTTCAGGTCGACCATATGGTCGAAGTCCTCGACCGAGACGTCGAGGAAGGGGGCGGGCCGGTTGGTGCCCGCGTTGTTGATCAGGATGTCATGAGGCTCTCGCTCTCGAATGGCGCGCTCGACGGCACCCCGGTCCGTCACGTCCAGGGCCAGCGTCTCGGCGCTGCCTTCGTGACCGGCGATGGCCTCGGCGGCGCTCTCGATGTCGTTCGTCGAGCGGGCGCAGAGCGTGACCTGTGCCCCGGACCGTGCCAGGGCCATGGCGGCCGCCAGGCCGATGCCCCGCCCTGCTCCCGTTACCAAGGCCCGCTTGCCGTCCAAACGGAACGACGGCGTCGTTGCCGAGCCGTCGCGCGCGACGGCTCGGTCGGGAGTGATTTCCGGGACAGTCGCCACGGCTCAGCCCGCCGCGCCGCCATAAGGCACGTTGCGGCCCCCGTACCGGCGCACGCGGACATTCGCCTGCTCGGCATGTCCGATGAACCCTTCAAGGACGGAAAGCCGCGAACAATAGGCCCCGATCTCGGCCGACGCCGCGTCGGTCAAGACGCGCTGATAGGTGCAGGTCTTGAGGAACTTGCCGACCCACAATCCACCCGTGTAGGTCGCCGCCTGTCGTGTCGGCAGGGTGTGATTCGTGCCAATCACCTTGTCGCCGAACGCCACGTTGGTCCGGGGACCGAGGAATAGGGCACCGAAGTTCTTGAGGTTCGCCAGGTACCATTCATCCCGGTCGGTCATCACCTGGACGTGCTCGAACGCCAAACGGTCGGCGATCGCCAGCACTTCGCCGTGGCTGTCGCAGAGGATCACCTCACCGTAATCGCGCCAGGACGCGGCCGCCGTCTCCGCCGTCGGCAAGACCTGGAGAAGGCGCTCGACCTCGGCCAGGGTGTTGCGCGCCAGAATCTCGGACGTGGTCAGCAAGACCGCCGGTGAGTTGTAGCCATGCTCTGCTTGGCCGACCAGATCGGTCGCGCAGAGTTCGCCGTCGACCGTATCGTCACCGATGACCAGGGTTTCCGTCGGTCCCGCGAACAAATCGATGCCGACGCGACCATACAATTGGCGCTTCGCCTCGGCGACATAGGCGTTGCCCGGGCCGACGATCATGTTGACTGGATCGATGGTCTCGGTACCGATGGCCAAGGCCCCGACGGCCTGGATGCCGCCGAGCACGTAGATCTCATGGGCGCCGCCGAGATGCATCGCCGCGATCACCGCCGGGTTGGGCGCACCCTTGAACGGCGGCGTGGCGGCGACGATTCGAGGCACGCCGGCGACCGCCGCCGTTGCCACCGACATATGCGCCGAAGCCACCATCGGAAATTTCCCGCCGGGCACGTAGCAACCGACCGACTGCACGGGGACGTGCTTGTGCCCGAGAACCACGCCCGGCCGGGTCTCGACCTCAAGGTCGCGCATGGTCTTGCGTTGGGCCTCGGCGAAGGCGCGGACCTGGGTCTGCGCGAACTTGATGTCGGCCATGTCACGGTCGGACACCTTGCCCATCAAGGCGGCGATTTCGCTTTCGGACAGCCGGAAGGAGGCGCGAGAAAAACCGTCGAACCTATCGGACATCTCGCCGACCGCCGCGTCGCCTCGGGCCGAGATATCATCGAGCGCGGATTCCACCGCGGCGCGGATCCGCGCATCCTCTGTCTCGCGCCGGGCCGCCGGGATGGCGGATTTCAGGTGTTTGGCCACTGGTGTTTGCTCCTGGTTGTTGGCCGGCCCGCCGTCGGCCGCCCTTGTAAAAACGTTTTACTTGATTGCCTGGGGATTGATCGGCGATCCGCAGCCGCCCGGCAGATGGAGCGGCGGCGCGACGAAAAAGAACTCGTAAACACCGTCGTCGGCGCAGTCTGCGGCCAGTTCCTCCACATAGAAGATTTCGCCCATGGACAGACCGATCGCCGGAATCACCACCCAATGCCAAGGCTGGTTGGCCTCATCCGTTTCGTTGGGGCGAACCTCGCATCCCCAGGTATCGGTGCAGATCGCCGCGATGTCCAACCGCCGAATCCAATGGGCCGTCTCGAACGCAAGTCCCGGGGCGTCGCCGCCGGCGTAACCCGCCCAATCGCCGGCCGCCAGACAGCGTTCCTGATGCCCCGTTCGGACGATGACGAAGTCGCCGCGCCGCACCTCGACCCCCTGGGCTTCGGCGCAGGCGTCGAGCTCCTCGCCGGTGACCGCATAACCGTCCGCAAGTGAGTCGACCCCCTTGAACCGGGCAACATCGAGCAACACGCCGCGCCCCACCATCTTGTCGCGGACGTGCTCAATGCCGAGGTTCGCCGCGCCGTCGACGGTCACTTGGGCGGCCGAGTATCCGTTGTACATCTTGTCGTCGAGAAAGACATGGCAGAGCGCATCCCATTGGGTGGACGCCTGGCAGGGCATGTTCAAGGCGTCGTCGGCATACCGAAGGTAGGCTCTGCCGTCGCCATCTTGTGCGCCGGCAATGGCGTCCGTCCCGGTCGCCAGCATCTGGTGGATGGCATTCCAACGGCCACCGAACAGCCCGGATTGAATGGGTTCTTTGACGGATAGGCCGAGCGCGAAGACCCTGCCGCGGCGGATCAGCCCGGCGGCCTGGACGATGTCCTCGGGACGAACATTGTTAAGTGTCCCGATTTGATCGTCGTCACCCCACCGGCCCCAGTTCGACAAGTCCTTGGCTGTGTCGTAGATGGTCTGACGGTCGAATTTCATGGTCGGATTTGCTCTCGGCCTTGTTGGTGGTCTAGTTATTTATTAATTGATAAATAAATTTTTTGTATCGGCCTGTCAATCACATTCTTGGGCTCTATTTAAAAATAAAGGAATTTGCGGCCAGCCTGGACAACACCTGGCGAGTTAATTATTGCTTGCTATGAAAATTTATCAGGCACGAAACAGCCGACCCGGGGCGTTGACCGCGCCTGCGGACCGGCGATCCCCGAAGAGCGCGCCCATGCCCACTCGAAACAAAACGCCTGCGACGCAGAGACGCCGTCTATCACCGGATGAACGCCGAAGGGAGATTGTCGAAAAGGCGGTCGAGATCTTCGCCGAGAACGGTCTCGACAGCAGCACCCACGAACTGGCGCGTGCCTTGGGCGTGACCCAACCGCTGCTCTACCGTTACTTTCCCAACAAGGAGAGCCTGATCCGCGAGGTCTACAAGCGGGTCTATTTGGACCGCTGGCAGGGAGCATGGGACCAATTGCTCTGTGATCGATCCCAGCCGCTCCGCGCGCGCCTGCAGCAGTTTTACGAATCCTACACTGCCGCGATCTTCTCGCGGAAATGGATGCGCATCTATCTGTTCTCCGGCCTCCGCGGCGCCGACATCAACCGCTGGTACATCGACATGCTCACGGAACGCGTGCTCAAACGCATCGTCAGCGAATTCCGCCACGACGCCGGCCTGGACGATGCCATGCCGCCGACCGAGGAAGAGTTGGAACGCGCCTGGTTTCTGCACAGCGGCATCTTCTACATGGGGGTACGCGAGCACGTATACGGTCTTGATGTACCGGCCGACCGGGCCGCCGCCATCGCCGGCGCGTTGGACGTGGTTTTCGACGGCATGACCGCCCATTTGCAAAAAGGCCGGAACTGACCGCCGACCGTCCCCATGATCATTGGTAATGGACGAACAGCGCCGCGCGGATCGACGGACCGGCGGCAAACAGCGCGGGAAGGGTCAAAAAAGCACCGCCACCGGCAATGGGGTTCACGAAACCG
>JANQIJ010000322.1 GCA_028282185.1 Rhodospirillales bacterium | reverse complement strand
GGATCGAGGTCGCCGGCCGGCAACTGACGCCGGTCGAGGTGTCGGGTCATATCCTGACCGCGCTGCGCGAGCGCGCGGAAGACATTCTCGACCGTGGCGTCAGCCGCGCGGTGATCACCGTGCCGGCCTATTTCGACGATGCCGCCCGCACGGCGACCAAGGACGCCGCCCGGCTGGCCGGGCTGGAGGTCCTGCGTCTGGTCAATGAGCCGACCGCGGCGGCCTTGGCCTATGGCTTGGACAAGGGGGCGGAGGGGGTTTACGCGGTCTACGACCTGGGCGGCGGAACCTTCGACGTCTCGATCCTGCGCATGGAAAAGGGCGTGTTCCAGGTGTTGGCGACGGGCGGCGACGCTGCCCTTGGCGGCGACGACTTCGACCATGCCATTGCCGAACACCTGTTGGGCGATTGGGACGGGGACGCTTTGTCGTCGGCCCAGGTCAAACAGGCCGTGGCCACGGCGCGTCAGGTCAAGGAAACGCTGAGCAGCGACGACGAAGGCATCTGGGCGCTGGAACTGCACGGCGAACAGAAGGTCCACAAGATGGACCGCGCGACCTTCGAAGGCTTGATCGAACCCTTGGTCGGGCGGACCCTACGCATCGCCGCCGACGTCTTGGAAGACGCCGAGGTCTCGGCCGGCGAAATCCAGGGCGTCGTCCTTGTCGGCGGCTCGACCCGCGTACCCCTGGTGCGCCGGCGCGTCGCCGAGCTGTTCGGCCGTGAGCCGCTTGCCGATATCGATCCGGACGAGGTCGTCGCCGTCGGCGCGGCGCTGCAGGCCGAGGCGCTCACCGCCGGTTCGGACACCTTGCTGCTTGACGTCACGCCCCTGTCGCTGGGCATCGAGACCATGGGCGGCCTGACGGAAAAGATCATCCCGCGCAACACGCCGATCCCCGTGGCCAAGGCCCAGGAATTCACGACCTATCAGGACGGCCAGGCGGCGATGGCCGTGCATGTCGTTCAGGGCGAACGGGAAATGGTCGTGCAGAACCGGTCGCTGGCCCGCTTTACGCTTAGCGGTATCCCGCCGATGACCGCCGGCGCGGCGCGCATCCAGGTGACCTACGCGGTCGATGCGGACGGGCTCTTGACCGTCAGTGCCCGTGAAGAAACCACCGGCACCGAACAGAGCATCGAAGTCAAACCGTCCTATGGTCTGTCCGAAGAAGAGATGTCGGACATGCTCTATGACAGCATGAAACACGCCAAGGAAGACATGACCGCGCGCTTGTTGGCCGAAGCCCGGGTCGAGGCCGGGCGGGCGTCGAACGCGCTGCGCGCCGCGCTTTCCGTCGACGGCGACCAGTTGGACGCGGCGGCCAAGTCGGAGATCGACCGGCTCCTCGGCGCCGTCGATCAAGCGGTCGCCAGAGCCGACCGAGACGCCATCAACGATGCCGTGGAACGCCTGGAGGAAGGCACGCGGCCGTTCGCCGAGATGCGCATGGACCGGGGCATCCGGGCGGCGCTCAGCGGTGTCGACGTGGATGAATTGGAACAAGCGGCCGGCGATTGACCCCCGGGCCAAGAGGAAAAGCGATATGAAGGACTTCGACGAAACCATGACCAAGATGTACAAGATGACCTTTGTCCTGCCCGACGGCACGCCGAAGGATGTGGACGCGCCGGAAGGCCTCTCCGTGCTGGAGGTCGCCCACCGCAACGGCATCGACCTGGAAGGCGCCTGCGAAGGCTCGCTCGCCTGCTCGACTTGCCATGTGATCGTCGATCAAGACTATTTCGACAAGCTGGACGAGCCGACCGAAGACGAAGAGGACATGCTGGACCTGGCTTTCGGTCTGACCCATACGTCGCGGCTTGGCTGCCAGATCACCATGTGCGAGGAGATGGACGGCCTTCGCGTGACCCTGCCGTCGGCGACCCGCAACATGATGGTCGACCGCAAGGTCTAGGCCGGGAGAACACGCCATGGGCCTGCGCTGGACCGACGTCAACGACATCGCCATTGAATTGGAAGACGCCCACCCGGACGCGGATATCGTCAATCTGCGTTTCACGGACCTGTGGAAATGGGTTCAGGAACTGCCGGATTTCGACGACGATCCCCAGAAATCGAACGAAAAAATCCTCGAAGCCATCCAAATGGCCTGGCTCGACGAACGGGACTGATCGGCGGGATTGATCCGTCGGATCGGCCGGCGGGATTGACCCGCGAACGCCCGCCCCGTAAACAGCCGCCAGGGAATGTCCCCCGGCGAGGCGATGATGACCGATCAGACCTACATGCTGTTCGAAACGGTGCCCCTGTTGGACGCTATCGCCCTGGCGTGGTTCGTCCTGGGCTTTTTCGGCTATGCCGCGGTCGCCGACAAGATCGCCTGGGGCAAGCGACCCATGGCCGTGGTCTTGGACGACTATCGGTTGCGCTGGATGGAACGCATGCTGGCCCGCGACAACCGCATGGCCGACGTCCAGATCATCACCGCCTATATCCGAACGGGCGCGCTGTTCATATCGGCGACGCTCTTGATCCTGGCCGGGATCGTCGCCCTGTTGGGCCAGATCGAGAACCTGCGGGTCTTGATCCACGATCTTTCCATGGCCCATCCGGCGTCCCGGCGGTTGATGGAGATCCGCGTCTTCGTCCTGTTGGCCGTATTCGTCTATGCGTTCTTCAAATTCGCCTGGTGCCTGCGTCAGTTCAATTACGCGCTGGTCATGATCGGCGCCGCGCCCATGCCCCAGGACTGCGGCGAAGCCGTCCTCAAGCAGTATCCTGTTCGCGCGGCCCAAATCATCGGCCGCGGGTTCAACAACTTCAATCGGGGTCTTCGGTCCTATTATTTCGCTTTGGCGTTGTTGCCTTGGTTCATCAACCCCATGTTCTTGTTCGTCACCACGATCTGGGTGATCTTGGTGGTGTCGCGCCGGGATTTCCGCTCGGTGACCCTGAAAACGCTCAGCGATATCGACGAGGCATCGGCATGATCGATCTCGGCCTGTCCGGCAATCCAGCGGAGACCCGCGTCGTCGTCGCCATGTCCGGTGGCGTCGATAGCTCGACCGCCGCCGCCCTGGTGGCCGAAGCCGGATACGACACCATCGGCATGACCATGCAGCTCTATGACGCCGGCACCCCGTTGCCCGGGCAGAAAACCTGCTGTGCCGGTCAGGACATCATGGACGCCCGGCGGGTCGCCGACCAATTGGACATTCCCCATTACGTCTTGAACTACGAAAACCGGTTCAAGGATCAGGTGATGGACGATTTCGCCGACACCTACCTGGGCGGGGCGACGCCGATCCCCTGTGTCCGATGCAATCAGACGGTGAAGTTCACGGACATGCTGGGTCAGGCCCGGGAACTGGGCGCCCGGGCGCTGGTTACCGGCCATTACGTGCGTCGTGTGGACGGCGCCGGCGGTGCGGAATTGCACCGCGCCGCCGACCCGACCAAGGACCAGAGCTATTTCCTGTTCGCGACCACGGACGAGCAGTTGGATTTTCTGCGGTTTCCCCTGGGCGCGCTCGACAAGGCGGAAACCCGGCGCCAGGCCGACCGCCTGGGCCTCGCCGTGGCCGACAAGCCGGAGAGCATGGACATCTGCTTCGTGCCGGACGGCGATTACGCCCGGGTGGTCGAACGCCTGCGCCCCGAAGCCCATGATCCCGGTGAGATCGTCGATCTTGAGGGCAATGTTCTGGGCAGCCACGACGGGATCATCCATTTCACCGTGGGACAGCGCCGCGGCATCGGCATCGGCGGCACGCCGGCACCGCTCTATGTCATCCGCCTGGAGCCCGATCGGCGCCGCGTCGTCGTCGGACCCAAGGAAGCGCTTGGCCGCAAGAGCCTCGGCGTCACGCAGGTCAACTGGCTCGGCGACGGACCGTTGAAGGGCAAAGTCCACCGGGTCAGCGTCAAGATTAGATCGACCTTTTCGCCCGTGCCGGCGATCCTGTTCGGCACCGGCGACGACCGTGCCCAGGTAAAGTTCGACACGCCGCAGGACGGCATCGCTCCCGGTCAGGCCTGCGTGTTCTACCAGGGCGACCGGGTTCTGGGCGGCGGGTGGATCACCCGGGAAGTTTAGGCGGTCGCCGGCGTGTCGCGTCTTCCTTCACGACGGGCCGCTGTCGCTGAACGGCAGGCGGTCGATGGCTTGATCCGTGCCCCAGAACAACGCGTTGGCGACGGCCGGCCCGACCGGCGGGGTGCCCGGCTCGCCGACGCCCATGGGCGGTTCGGCGGACGGCACGATGTGGGTTTCCACATGCGGCATGTCCTCGATGCGCAGCGGTTCATAGGTATCGAACTGGTTCTGCTGAACGATGCCGTCTTCCAGCGTGATCTTGTTGCGCAGAACGGCGCCGAGGCCATAGCCGATGCCGCCTTCGATCTGGGCGGCGATCTGGTCCGGCGTCACGGCGACGCCGCAATCGATGGCGCAGACGACCTTTTCGACCTTGATCGCGCCGTCCTCGGTCTCGCGCACGTCGGCGACCTGGGCGACGTAGGAGCCAAAGGACTTATGCACGGCGACGCCGCGCATCAGGCCCTTGGACAGGGGCTTGCCCCAACCGGCTTTCTGGGCCGCCAGTCTCAGCACCGCCGCGTCCCGCGGGTGGTCCTTCATCTTGGCCAGGCGGAATTCGACCGGGTCCTGACCGGCGGCCTTGGCCAGGCGGTCCATCATGCATTCCACGGCATAGGCCGTATGGGTGCTGCCGACCGAACGCCACCACAAGACCGGAACGCCGACCTGGGTGGTATGCAGTTCCAGGCGATGGGCGCCGGTGGCGTAGGGCAGTTCCTGGGCGCCTTCGACCGAGGTGCCGTCGATCCCGTCCTTGACCAGGAATTTCTCGAACGGCGTGCCGGTAATGATCGACTGGCCGACGATGCGGTGGTGCCAGCCGACGATGTTGCCTTCGGCATCGATCCCGGCGCGGACCTTGTGGACGTACATCGGCCGGTAATAGCCGCCCTGGATGTCGTCCTCGCGGCTCCAGACCAGCTTGACCGGCGTCCGGCCCTTGATCGCGACGGCGATGCCGACGGCTTCGCGGACCATGTCGGACGACGGCGTCGCCCGCCGGCCGAAGGACCCGCCGGCGAACAGCGTGTGGACCGTGACCTTTTCCGGCGGCAGGCCGGACACCGCCGCCGCCACATGGTGATCGCCGGACTGCAATTGCGAGCCGGTCCAGACATCCAGCGACCGGCCGGGCTTCAGGTCGACCACGGCATTGACCGGTTCCATGGGCGCGTGGGCCAGATAGGGAAATTCGAAGGTCGCCTCGACCACCTTGGCGGCGGTCTTCAACGCGGCTTCGGCATCGCCCGCGTTGACCGCCACCGGTCCGGGTTTGTCGGCCAGGTCACGGTATTCGGCGAACAGCTGGTCCGACGAGCGTTTTTCGGCCTTGCTCTCATCCCAATCGACCGAGACGGCGTCCCGGCCCTGGAACGCGGCCCAGGTGTTTTCGGCCAGGACGGCGACACCTTCGGACACGGCGACCACGTCGACAACGCCCTTGAGCGCGCGGGCCGGTTTGTCGTCGAAGGATTTGACGATGGCGCCGAACCGGGGTGGCCGTTTGATCGCCGCGACCAGCATGCCGGGCAGGTGCAGATCCTGGGTGAACACCGTGGCGCCCGTGGTCTTGTCCGCCGTGTCCAGGCGCCGGTGCGCCGGATTGCCGATCAGGCGAAACCGGTCCGGCGATTTAAGAACCGGTTTCTCGGGCGGTGCCTCCCTGGCCGCGGCGGCGGCCATTTCCCCGAACCCGGCGGACTTGCCCGACGGATGGCTGAGTTGGCCGTCCCTGACCGTGATCTCGGTCGCCGGCACGGACCAGGCCTTGGCCGCCGCGGCGACCAGCATGGCGCGGGCGGCGGCGCCGGCTTCGCG
>JANQIJ010000294.1 GCA_028282185.1 Rhodospirillales bacterium | reverse complement strand
CGGCATCAGCATCCGATGGCGTGACCGGCCGCCCCGCCCTTGCATCGGGTCGGCCCGCGCCTCCAGCAAGCGGCCGCCCGGGAAAGCGCGGCGCAGGTCACCCGGCACCATGGGGTCGACGGCGCAGGCGGCGGCCACGGCGGCGGCCAGATCGGCAAGCTCCCGAGGCTTATCGAGCGATGACGCCGCCGCTGTCGGGCCGGCCGCGGCAAGCCCTGCCGCCAGGGTGGCGGCGGTCAGCAATCTTGCGGGCGGCCGACCTGGCGCGCGCGCTCCCGACGAGCGCCAGAACCCGATCCGTTTGATACTTAAGGTTGCATTCAGCATCGTCGAAATTTTGCCCATAAAGACAGCGTTTCAGGTATAAACCCTTATCGTCAATTTGCATTTCGCATTCTGACTTGCTGAACGCCGCGCAAGACGGCAGTGTTTGGGGTTTGATAAGGGTCTTTAGCGCTGTCTTGGGTCAACACCCAGGGGCCGGACCTTATTTGCTTGGGGGTTTCGAAATTGGCTGAGAAGAAAGCCATATTCAAGACCAACTTCGTCCTGTACTGCCGTGCCTCGGGCGGCGAATGGGTGAACAAGGGCGAATGGGAAGAAGCCGAAGAAGCCACAGCGTTGAGCGCCGCCCATGCCGCCGATGACGAATCGGAATGGCAGGCCGTGCGCCTGATGAATGTCCGGACATATCCCGACGGCCGGACGCCGCAGGAAACCATCGCCTGGATGACCGGCATTCCAAAGGGCGGCGCCGGCAAGGTACGCGGCGGCGGCGGTGGTGGCGATGGCGGCGAGGTCCAGGCCATCGCCGGGCGCGATCCCGGCAAGAAGAAAAAGAAGAAGAAAAAGAAAAGCGCGGAAGGCGCCAGCGCCAGCTACAAGAAGATCGCGCGCCAGCAATTGGAGGCCATGGGAACGATCGGCGGCGCCAGTTCGGTGCAACAGGCAGCGGATCAGTCGGCCCAGATGGAAGCCGAGGCCGAAGACGACAAGGCCCCGCCCATGGCCGCTGTCGTCACCCGCATGTTCACGGTTTTCGCGATTGCCGCGATTATTTCGTTCATCGCCAAATTTCCGCTCGAGATCATCCTCTCGGCGATGAATAATTCCGGTGTCGAGATCCCTGAATTCCTGGTTGCCGGCCTGGTCCCGGCGGTCCATCTGTTCACCTTCGTCGTCAGTGGCCTGATCCTGGCGAAAACCCTGTTGAAGGCCGGCGACATGGACGCCCTGACCGGCTTTTGGAGTAAAATCCAAAACCCCCAGGAAGACGAGGATGACGAAGAAGACGAATATGATTCCGGACTTGGCGGTTGGCGCACGGAAGGCGGCGAGGACGACCCCATGGGCGACCTGGAGGACGCGGCCGACGACGACGGCGAAGCGGACGGCGACGCCGGCCCGGGTGACGATGCGGACGGAGGCGCCGGAAACGCCAGCGATCCGGACCTGGCCTATTCGCCGGACGCCGTGCCGGCGGAACCGCGCAAGAACATGCTCAAATTCCTGGAAGGCGCCCTGGGCACGATCCGCAACCAGTTCGCCAAGCTGGACAAGCTGGGCAAGTTCGGACTTAACCTCTATCTGGCGGGCGCTGGCGACGCCTTGGCTCAGGCAAATGGTCTTGAGGGCGCGGAACGCAACGGCATGATCACCGAAGCCATCGTCGCCATCGGCACCAAGAAGAAGATGGCGGGGCCATTTTGCGACAAGTTCGACGACTACGAAAACGACACCAAGTCCAAGGCGATGATCGACGCCGGCCGTTCGGCCATGCAGCGCTTCATCGACGGCGATGAAAAGGCCTTTGCCGACCTGCCGAAAATTCTCGAGGGCTTTACCTCGAACAAGGCCGCCAAGGCCTCGGCCCAGGGGGTCGTCATCGTCATGTTCACCGATCTGGTCGGATCGACCAAAATGACCGAGGAATTGGGCGACCTGGGCGCGCAACAAGTCGTGCGCACGCATAACGCCATCGTCCGCAACGCGCTGGCCGCCTATCACGGGCGGGAAGTCAAACATACCGGCGACGGCATCATGGCGGTCTATTCCAACGCCGCCAACGCGGTCGCCTCGACCATGGTGATGCAGCAGGAATTCGCCAAGAACAACGGCATACCCGGCAATCCGCCGGTGCGCGTGCGGATCGGGCTCAACGCCGGGCAGGCGGTCGAGGAAGAAGACGATTTCTTCGGCACCACGGTGCAGCTATCGGCCCGGGTCTGTGACAAGGCCGACGCCGATCAGATCTTCATCACGCAGGCGGTCAAGGACCTGGTCACCGGCCACGCGATCCAGTTCAAGCCGGCCGGCGATTTCGACATGAAAGGCATTTCCAAACCCGTGCCCGTGTTCGAAGTCGTCTGGAACGCCCAATTGCAGGCGACAGGGTAAGCCATGGACCGAGGTTCCGGCCATCAGGGAATGGACGACCGGCCCCGGCAGGTCGCCGTTGCCGCCCTGGCGCTTTTCATCGGCTGGCTGGCGGCGTCGCCGGCCCAGGCGCTGTCGCCTTCAAAAGCGGCGGCGCGCTTCGCCGAAACGCTGTCCGGCGACGAACGTCTGGCCCTGCAGGCCAAAGACTCGCCGGATCGGAACAACGTGCGGCTGACGCCCGGGCGCCGGCTGGGCCTGACCTTGGGCGCCATGGACGGGGACACACGGAGCGCGGCCATGGCCCTGTTGGGCGCCTTGCTCAGCGACCAGGGCATGGCCATGATCCGCACGGTCCGCGAACGGGAAGCCAAACTGGCCGAGATCGAGGGCAATCCCGAATATCGGGACAAGGACAAGTATTACCTGACCCTGTTCGGCGACCCGGGTGACGGCGACTGGGCCTTGCGCTTCGAAGGACACCACCTTTCGATCAACGTGGCGCTCGTCGGCGGACGCGTGGTCGGCGTCCTGCCCTTCCTGATCGGCGCCAATCCGCCCGAAGGTCCGGCCGGCGATGTCCTGCTGCCCTTCGTCCGCTCGGCGGAGACGCCGGCGGCCTTTGCCGCTAACTTCGCGGCCCTGTTCCGCGCCGGCACGGCGGTGCCCGGCGCGGCCGAGATGGAGATCGATCTGACAAGCTCGTTCTTCGGCGGCCACCCACACCTAAGCGTCACCCGGAAATAGCCCATCCCGGGCCCGCCGGTCTTGCGCCAACCGGCGGACCGGGCCGGGCGGCCCGCCCGGCCCCAGGCCGTCAGGCCGCGACCCGGCGATGACGCAGTTGGAAAATCGGCTCTGGCCCGCGCACCGCCGGTTGATAGACATGACGGAATTCGCCGACGATCGCCGACCAATCGCGGGCCAGGCGTTCGGCCGCGACCTCGTCGGTCAGCTCGAACGCGTCGATCCCGCAGCGGTGCATGGCGCGCAGTTGATCGCGCAGCACCTCGCCCCGGGCGCGGATTTCCCCGCTAAATCGGAAACGTTCCTTCAGCAACCGTGCCTGGGAATAGGCCCGGCCATC
>JANQIJ010000274.1 GCA_028282185.1 Rhodospirillales bacterium | reverse complement strand
CGCCCAGGGCCTGGAACGTCAGACCGAGCGGCACCTGCCCGGCCGCGGTCAATTGCTTGACCGAAGCCAGGTTGCCCTCTCCGCTGAACTGCTCGCCGTTGACCTCACCGGTCAGGGACAGCGCCAAAGGGGCCGAAGCGGAAGCCGCAGACAAGTCGAGCCCGCTCAGTTTCAGCCGTGTTTCCTGTTCCGTGCGACCGTCGCGATAGGTCAGGTTCAGGTCCTTGAAATGGACCTTGCGGACCACGGGCAAGATGCCGGCTTGTCCGTCTTGCGGTTTGTCTTCCGCCGCCGGTCCGGCCACGGCGAATTCCCAGTTGCCGCGGCCCTGCTTGTCCGTTTCCGCCAACATGTCGAGCCCGACCAGGACCAAGCGCTTGACGTCCAATTCACGAGACAACAGCGGCAGCAACGCGACCTCGGCCTCGAGCCGCTCAAGCTTGACCATTTCAGGCCGTGTGCCCCATTCGGCATTGGCGAACGTCACGCCGTTGACGTAGATCGACGGCGTCAGCGAGATATCGAGCTTCAGATCGCCGGCGATCGTCAGATCGCGCCCGGTTGCTTTCTTCGCCTCCTCGGCAATGACGCCCTTGTATTCGTTGAAGTCCAGGGAGCTGAGCACGGCGACACCGGCGACAACCACGGCAACGGCCAGAACACCGATGACGGAAAGAACCTTGATCAATCGTTTCACCGCGATATCTCCTTGAACGCTGTTGCCCCAGGTTGGGAAGCCTTGCCCAAACAAACCGTGAAAGGCCGAGTCAATGAAGGCCCCGTTCAGGCCAAAACATCGGCGAGGCAGGGCATCAACTCGTCGAACCCGGACAACACCCGGCAGGCGCCTCCCGCCGTCAATTCATGGGCTTCATGATAGCCCCAGGCAACACCGATGGCGAGAGTGCCCGCGTTTCGTGACATCTCCATGTCATAGGTGGTGTCACCGACCATCACGGTTGTGTCTGGACCGGCGCCGGCGTCGGCCATGGCGTTGATCAACATGTCCGGCGCCGGCTTGCCGGGGTTGCCGTCGGCCGTCTGCAGGGTCACGAACCGGTCGCTCAGGCCATGCGCTTCCAGACTGAGGTCCAGTCCGCGCCGGCCCTTGCCGGTGGCGACGCCGAGCAACCATCCCGCGCTCTCGAGCTCGGCCACGGTCTCGCGCACGCCCGGGTAGAGGGGATCGTTGATCATCCCGGCCCGGCGCAGGCGGGAAAACGCCTGACGATAGGCGCCCGCGATCTCCTCGGCCGCGGCAATGTCGGCAGCCGCAGGCATCAGGCGCTGGATCGCCGGGGCCAGCGGCAGGCCGACAACGCGGCGCACGGCCTCGGGCGCCGGCGGCGTCATACCGTGGTCGCGAAACGCCGCCTGCATGGCGCCGACGATGCTGGCTTGTGAATCGACGAGCGTGCCGTCGCAATCGAACACCAGAAGTCTGTTTGACATGAACGATCCGTCAATTGCGGGAATTGCGTGTTTTTAAGGTTAAATCATGGCGTTGTGGTGACGTCCATCACTTGCATCGGGGGACGATTTGGACGATCCTTCGCCTTAATGTTCGGGTGCTTGTGCCGGATGGGAGTCATGAATCTGAAATATGGAAGATGCACTCTCCAAGTCAGTGCTTTCTGAACATAGAAAGATGAACAAATCAGGCAGGATCAAAGGGGATCACAAAATGAAAATCCTAAGCAGATTGACGGTTGTCGGGATGGCGGGCGCGCTGGTCGCTGCTTGTTCCGGGATCGACCTGAACATGACGAAGAAAATGGACCAGAAGGGTGACGCCTTCCAGCGCGCGCTGTTCACCGAATACGTGGAACTGGCCCGCATGGAAGACGAGGAAGTCGATACCCAGGACGCGGTCTATTTCGACAACCGCGCCAAGGCCGCGGCCATGGGCAAGGACACCGGCCCGCAGGCTTTGGCGGACCGGGCCCTGCCGGCGAGCGCCGTCCCCGACCTGCGCGTTTCCCGCAACATGTTGACCAATGCGCTGGACAAGGGTGCCGGCAAAGCCGCGCCGGCGGATGCCGCCCGGGCGCAGGCGATGTTTGACTGCTGGATGCAGGAACAGGAAGAAAACGACCAGCCGAAGGATATCGCGGCCTGTAAGCATGCCTTCAAAGAAGCCATGAAGAAGGTCTTCGTCGCGCTGGACAAGAAGCCCAAGCCGAAGAAAAAAGCCGCCAAGAAGGCCCCGGCGCCGCAGGATTTCATCGTCTACTTCGGGTTCAATTCGTCGACGCTGGACGGCGACGCCATCGGCACGGTCTATGACGTCATGGCAGCCAGCGACGGCGGCCGCCGCACCGTTGTCTTGACCGGTCACACCGACACCTCGGGCGACAAGGCCTATAACCGGGCCCTGTCCAAAAAGCGGGTCGAAGCCGTCAAGCAGGGCCTGTTGGAAATCGGTATTGAGCCGGGCAACATCATGACCGAGTACTTCGGCGAGGACATCCCAGCCATGAAAACCGGTGACGGCGTGAAGAACGCAAAGAACCGTCGGGTCAACGTGACGGTCAAGTAACGGCTTCACCCCTGGCCTTCGCGGCAGGAAGCAGAGAACGGCGCCCTTGGGCGCCGTTCTTTTTTGTTGGCGCGAAAGGGGGGGGCCGAGACAGGTCCGACGGAACCGCGACGCTGGACCAAGAACCGATCAGACGCGCAAACGCGCGCCATGGACAAAACAAAAAAACAGCCGCTCAACGAGCGCCACGGACAAAACAAAAAAACAGCCGCTCAACGAGCGGCTGTGAGTTTCGAGGGTGAGCCGCCGTGAACCACATGGCCACGGCGGTACGGTGAATTCAACAATGCAGCGAAATCCGCCGCATCGCGCGGGACGCCCAAATGTAAAGCGCGGCCCGACGCATGCCCTCATGATAACAATTAAGCTGAACACTTCCTGACAGGGACAACCGGCGTTTTAGTGTCGGGCACGAGGTCCGTCACAACGGTCCAGACGCAGCATCGCGCACAAACCGTATACAGAAATCGGCGCCGCCATCCGGGCCGTCGGCAACGTTCACTTCGGCCGAATGGGCATCGACGATGCGCTTGACGATTGCCAGCCCGAGACCGGCCCCATCTCCGCGGCGGTCGGCGCGGCCGAAGCGCTGAAAGATCTGCCGGCGCCGCTCGACGGACACACCCTTCCCATGATCGAGCACATGAATGGCCGGTTCCTCCGTCACGCTGACCGTGACGATAGTGCCCTTTGGTGTATGCCTGACCGCGTTTTCGACAAGGTTTCGAACCGCCTGTTCGAGGGCCGTTTCGGAACCACGGACAATCACCGGACCGCCGTCGACCAAGACCTCGATCGAGCGCTCTTCGCGCACGGCGATGGGCGCCAACTGGGCCGCCACCGCCGCGCAAACGCGGCCCAGGTCCGCGGACTCATTGGCCTCCGGCTGGAACACCTCATAGCGGGCGAAATTCAACATCTGCGACACCATGCGGGTCATCACGTCGACGTCCTTGCGCAGCGCGGCGGAGGTGGCATCTTCGCCCAGATTGTCCAATTTGGTTCGGAACACCGCCAAGGGCGTTCGCAGTTCATGGGCGACGTCGGCGACGAATGCCCTTTGCCTCTCTTCCTGCTCCCGACGCATGCGCTCGGCCCGCAGGATATCCGTCACGTCTCGGGCAGTGCCGCGAAATCCCGTGAATTCATCGGTATCGGTCCCAAAGATCGGGAGCCCGCTGACCAGCAGGTCACGCTCCCGGCCTTCAGGATCGACAACCCGAAAGGCGGCGTCGCGGAACGGACGATATGGGTCGATCTCACGTTCGTTGCCGGCGCCATCATGGAACCGACCCAGTTCGGTGAAGGCCTTGCCTTCCATCTGCACCGGCAAGAAACCGAAAACTTCATGGGCATTGTCGGAAACGTAGATCAGGCGCAGATCCTTGTCTGTCTCCCAGACAAGGTCGGAAACCAGCCGGGTAATGTCCTCAAGCCTCTTAAGCGCCTCGCCGGCACGGGTCTTGGGGTCGGCGGTAAGGGACGGCCAGCTCCGGGGCCCGCGCTTACGCATGCCGCCTGGTTGTCGACTGGATCTGGCGGATGGCGGCAAGGTAGCCCTTGTTGCGCCGCCAGGTTTTTAGGACGCCCGCCGCCGCTTCGCGGCTCATGTCCTCGTAAATCCACAAGATCTCACCCAGGGCCTGATCGATGCTGTCGCTGCCGCGCGAGCGAACCATCTGTGAATAGCGGAAGATCTCGGAGAACTCGTCCTTGGTCAAACCGACCGCCTTGCAACAAATCGCCAGGCCTTCGCCGCCAGGCTCAAAAAGGATCCGCTGCGCCAGATATTCGCGAATGCCCGTCAGGCGGCAGAACAGGGCAAGAAACAGCGAAACCTCGCCCTGCGACAGCGCGGTAATCAGCATGTCCGGCGTAACCATGCCCTCGTCGTGCAAACTTGCCGCCAACTCTGTCACCTTGAGCTTGTTCGGTTCGTGCGGCGAGACAATGCCCTCCTCGGAGGCAACCCGCTCTATCAGGTCGTCGATAACCGCTTGGTCCAGGGAAAAGTTGGCGATGATGAATTCGCGCAGCGCCGCTGAAACCCACAAATACATCCGCTCGGCCAATTCAGGTCGCAGTTCCTTGCGCTGCAGAACCGGCTCCTGGAAGCTATCGACACGCCGCGACTGTTCAACCAGATACTCCATGGTGCTTTGCGAAATCTGGGCGTTGGCGTTCTTTAACAAAGTGACGACGACCCGCTCGTCGCCGGTTTCGACCAGGGCTTGCGAGACTTCTTCGCTGATCGATTGGCGGATCGCCACGGCCAGTTGGTGTTCCATGGTCCGGTGGCGGATGATCTCGATCAGGCCGTCGTCCTTCAGCAGCCCGGATTCCGTCAGAACCGGATAGGCGACGTCGATCTCGTCGTTGGCAAGGATGCGGATCAGGTCTTCCGGCACGTCGCCCAAACCCGCCAGGTGTTGCGCCACCCGTTGGCGGATGGTCATTTCGATTTCGCGCACCACGCTGCGCAGAATGCCGAACATCAGCGCCCGCTCGCGATCGGTCAGCGCCTCGCCCTTGTTCTCGAACAGGTCCATGATCGTTTCAGAGAGGCGCGCCCGGCCCTTCGAAGACTTCTCCCGCGCCAATCCCAGAAGAAACTCGTGATCGACCGTCGGGGTATCTTCGGCCTCGGGTCCGCTCATCCTATCCGCCCCATCACCCGTTCGCATTTTCTTGCGACAGAAGGTAGCCGACCCCGCGCAACGTATGCACGCTGACGTTGGCGCCGTTCTGCGACAACCGCTTTCGCAGACGCGAAACGTGGACTTCGACGGAATTCGACGAGACTTCCTCCTCGAACCCGTAAATCTTGTCTTCGAGCACCGTCTTCGGCACGACCCGGCCGTAACGACGCATCAGTTGTTCCAAAACCCCCATTTCCCGGCGGGAGATCGAAATCGGTTCGTCATCGACACGTACTTCGCGGGCCGTGGTGTCGAAGGCGACGTTGCCGGCGGTCATCACCTTGCCCAAGGCGCCACCCGGGCGGCGCAGCAGGGCCCTGATCCGGGCGACCAGTTCGGCCATTTCGAAAGGCTTGAGAAGATAGTCGTCGGCACCGGTGTTCAAACCGTCGACCCGATCCTCCAAGCCATCGCGCGCGGTCAGGATGAGGACCGGAACAATCATTCCCTGATCACGCCATTTTCGCAGCAAGGCAAGGCCATCCATGTCCGGCAGGCCCAGGTCGAGGATGATGGTGTCATACTGGACGCTGGCGACCGCCGCATCCGCCGCTCCGGCGCAATCGACGATATCGACGGCGAATGATTCGTTGCCGAGCCCGTACTTGATGGACTCGGCGAACCGCGTATGATCCTCAACCAGAAGAAGCCTCATGTCACCCGTTCTTCACCATCCGACGGGCGAACAGGCGTCCGCCCGCGACTGCGTTCCGCCAAATTTCTTGTATGAAATCAGGCGGTAAGGCTGTCTTATTGCTTCGCTCAAGGCACCGCCCCCTTGCCGGGGGTCGCGATGGTCAGTGAACACTCACCGTCTCTTCGTTGTTCGCCCGAACCGGATGGGGTCTTGCCGCCTCATTACCAATCCGTCTTACAGGCATTCTCGATCACTAAATCGTATAGCTTCGCGTCGGTTTGTGAAGACAAAATTTTGACGGCATCCGGAACCTTCAGGTCACAGATGATCGTCGGCTCCACCGCCGGTTTCCTGCGGCAAATCGAACCCCAGTCTGCGCCAAGTTTCTCGCATGTTTTCCGGCAGACCGGCGAC
>JANQIJ010000268.1 GCA_028282185.1 Rhodospirillales bacterium | reverse complement strand
CCGCCCAGCGCCCAAGCGGGCGCCGCGCGGTCAGCGCGCCCCATCGGAGGCATGAGCGAAGCGAATTGCCGTGAGATATGTAAAAAATGGCGGGCCGCGCGCGATGAGAATACGAACTATTCCTTCGCTATCGCACTACGATAGCGTGACTGCCTGATTGCGCTGTAATGATCAGTTCTGCGAAGCAGCGCGCCAAGAACGTTTGCTCTCGCTGAGCGCCTTTTTCGCGCTTACCGTCTAGTCGCGCCTAGTGGCGCATGACACCCTCTCCAAAGAGATGGAGAAAAAGATGATCGAGCGCCTCGACTACGTATCAATTAACGGCCCAGCCATCGCCAGCATGGCGAAAGCCAAGGACGACATACGATCCATAAACGACAAACTCAGGGCCCTGATCGAACTACGGGTGTCCCAGATCAATGGCTGCGCGTACTGCGTCGATCTCCACACGATGGAAGCCAGGAAAGCAGGTGAAACAACACAGCGGCTTGATTGTCTCCCTGTTTGGCGTGAGGTGCCTTTCTTTGACAAAGCGGAAAAGGCCGCACTTGAATGGGCGGAAGCCGTCACCGGAATTGCAATCAATGGGGCTCCTGAGCATCTATACGCAGCGCTATTCGAGCATTTTTCAGAAACCGAGATTGTCGATCTGACACTTATCATCGCGCAGATGAACGCGTGGAACCGGTTGGCAATCAGCTTTGGTCATCTTCCGGATGCCAGATCCGAATAGCTTCGGTTTTCTCGGGAGCCGACATTCTTCCGGCCGCAGAGAATGTGTAGGTGTGCAGTTACTTTTGCAGAGGTAGAACCTGGGAAATACCGGGAAACTCTGGGATTTTGCGGGATGCCGTTCGCAGCAAGGCGGCCCAAATAGGCGTCGGTTCGCAGATAAAATTGCAGAGGCATCAGGCCCCGCCGGAACCCATGAACCCCAAGGCGGCTGCGGGGTAGGCTCAAAAAACGCGCCGCGCCGAGCGTACTTGTTCTCACCAAAAACACGCAACTTCAGTTGCAGGTTCGCATAACCCAAACCATTCAGCCGCTGTTGCCCGGACTTCCGCAGTTTAGGCCTGTTAGGGCCCCAGCGAGCCCAGCTGTCGAACCTGCAACTAAAAACCCCCTACTCAAGGCCTGAAAGGAAGCCCAGCGCTGGCACTTTGCGGAAGGTGTAAGGGCCATGAACTTCATCGAGGCGGCAAGTCCAAAACCCGAAACTCTTAGCCGTGTGGCTGGCGATCCCAACCTTCTCTCCGGCCCCAACCAAAAACTCAATATAGGGGCCCCTTGGAGGGACTATCGTAATCGCGACGGCGGCCTTCCAGCCGAACAACGACCAAGCCGGATCGGATTCGGTCCAGCTACCCAGGCGAAGTTCATCAATTCCGAACTGCCAGGTCTTGTAGGTTACCGGCGTGGAGGGCCATGGCTTGATACCCTCCCATTTGATGTCTTTGAACCAACCTGGGCACTCCTTCTCCATCAATGCCAGAACCCGGAGAAACATCCCCCTCGCATCCGCCGGAACCTTCGGGTCAATCGGATAATCAATCGCCGCCGCCGGCGTCGGGACGGCCAGTGCGCCGGCGACCAAGCCGGCAACGAATAGGCGTCGCATGGTCTATAAACTCCCCTTCTTCGCCCTGGCGTAGAGCATTTTGAGATACGCTTCGGCTTCGGGGAAAACCGGCGGCGGCAATGCGTGATAGGTGTTGATGCGGAAGTTCCGTTGAAAGCGACCCCACACCGCCTGATGAGAGGTCGGCCGGGGAGACCGCTTCGATACCCGGACGATATCACTGACCAGGCCCTTGAGGCGTTGCTTCCGTTCCGGCGTCAAGGCGTCGTCCCCGGCGGCCGAATACACGGTGACGAGGTGAACCTTGTTGTTGTTTCCGACGATCACGTTCTCGCGGGCGACGATTTTCAGGTCGCCGGGCGCACCCTCCGGTTGCGGTTCCGGCCCGCTTCCTTCGTTCAGGGCCTCGCGCAACTTCACGATGGCCCCCTCTTCGATCTCCCGTTCCATATACCCTCCAAACTTGCTTAGGATGCCGCCCGCAACAATCGGACCACATTGCCGCGGTGCCGGTCCAGTCCGGCGTCCTCCGGCGCCTCGCTGACCATCTCGTAGGCCATGGCGACAGAATGGCGGCGGCGTCCGCGGAACATCTAGCAAACTTCCATAGGAGCGTGCCGCACAATCGGCGGCGAATGGCGGACAGGGAGGGATTCGAACCCTCGAGACCCGGATAGGGCCTAACTCCTTAGCAGGGAGCCCGCTTCAGCCACTCGCGCACCTGTCCTACTCACGCCCGCGCCCAGCGGCGTCGGCCGTTTCGTCCGCCTTCATACCGGGCGGGACGTCGGCTTTCAACCGGGCTGTT
This sequence comes from Rhodospirillales bacterium, assembly GCA_028282185.1. Classification (GTDB taxonomy): domain Bacteria; phylum Pseudomonadota; class Alphaproteobacteria; order Rhodospirillales; family Casp-alpha2; genus UBA1479. The sequence goes on along the minus strand of JANQIJ010000268.1, from coordinate 6,323 downwards.
GGGTCCTCTCCCTGGCGCCGCCTGCTGCCGTCCGTCATACCATCGCTTCGATATCGGTCAAACGGGGCGTCCCAACCTCGTCATGGTGACGGGGCGCCGAGCCAGACACCATTGCCGGCATGGCATGTTGTTCGAAGCCGAATGGCTGACAAACATTCCGTGTTATTGGAAAATTATTGATGTCAAAGGTTTATTAAATTTAACATAAAGTGTGTCGAGGTCTGGGGGTGTGATGGCCGGAGCAGAGCCCGAGGGACTTATCGAAAAATTGTGCGGCTGGGACCGGCTGGTCTCAGACGCCAAGGCCTGCGCCAAGGACCCCTGGCAGTTGTTGGTGTTCGACAACCTGCTCGTCCTGTTAACCGACGTGCGCGCCTATTTGGTAGCGGCCGCGCTTGGCTTCCTCTACTACAACTTGCGCGGCAAGCTCAGCGGCTTCTTAATTAGGCTCCACGCCAGTTCAAGAAGGAGCATTTGGCGCCTCTTGAACTGGCACCACCGACTCACCAACGTGGCACCCACGGAAATCCGCACCCGGCGTCTCGAATACGGCGTGGCCCACTACCAGGATACGATCCTGCCGGTCTTCTTTGGGTACACCTACAACTATTCACTTAGGCCCCTCGGCAGCGAGATTCAGTTCCAAACCTATGAATGGGACGAGTGTTATCGATATTTTTCGCCGCACGACCCCGGCGACGATGAAGGCGATGGCATGAATCGCTGTCGGCTGGCTCTCGGCAATCTCAGCTCCTGCATGAAACGGCACCTGCAGATTGTCTCGGCGATCGTCGCCAGGCAGGGGCCGGACATGGTTCCCTATTCGGAATGGCTGAAGAAAACGGGCGACCACGAGACCGCCGTCCTCAAGACCGTGGCACAACTCGCGGGGAAGCGGATCGCGGCGACCTTCGACACCGAGATGGAGCAATTGGCGCGCGCGGCCGTTGCCAAAGGCGAGCAACAAGGCGAGATGAGATCTCGAATAATCCATTCGAGCTCCGACCGTTCGCTATTGGCTTTCCAATCTGGCGAAGTTGATGCGTTCGTCGGCGGCCTGACCGAGAGATTTCAGGCTCGGCGCCACGGAGCGATCGAACTCATCACGTCTGCCGAATTGACCGCGCCGGTCATTAACGGGTTCGTCGTAAGACGAAAAGTACTTGAGGAAAAGGGCGTCGCCTTGTGCCAAGCCTTGCAGGTCTGGTTTGAGACGATCAGGTGGATGGAAGTAGACGTCAAGGGACGGAGCGAGGGGATCAGAGACTACCTCGCCCGTGAGGGCAGCACAAAGTATTCGGCGGAAGAATACGAATGGGCCTGGGAGAATGCGGAATTGTTTCCAAGCACCATTGAGTCCGCGCTTGATCTGTTTCTCGATCCTGGCTCACCCTACTATTGGCGCGACGCATGGCGATCGAACAACGAATTCCTGCGCGCGAAAGCGGCGAAAGAAGACCAGGATTTCAGGAAGGTTCCCGAGACCCCCTTCCTAGCCGCTGAATTCATGAAGAGCTGCAAAGGCTGACCGGCGAAAGCCGATATTGAAAGCGCCGGCCCGAACTTGGTCACATCGAGCCGGTTCCGCAGGGCTTCTTGCTAAGCCTGATCCGTGGCCGCTTTTTCGCGGAACGTGCGTGAACGCTCGAAGCGCGGCATGTCGACATCCGCCGGGTCGATCGCTTCGGAAATGTTATAGCTGACGATCCCGCCGGTCAGCCGTTTCAATTCGGCGAAGCTGACCGGGAACAGACAATGGGGGTGGCCGGCCGCGGCATAGAGTTGATCGAACCGGCGCAGGCTGGCGTCGATCGCGATCGGCATGTCGTTCGCCAGACCCACCGGGGCGACCCCGCCGATGGTGAAACCGGTCACGTCCTTGACCCGCTGGGCCTGCGGCTTGGTCACCTTGCCTTCCAGGTCGACGACCCGGGGCAGGTTCTCCGCGAGGCATTGATGGTCGCCGGCGATGAGCGCCAGAACCGGTTTGTCCCCAATGCGGAAGGTGAGAGACTTGACGATCTGACCAAGTTCCACGTCCACGGCGCGGGCCGCGTCCTGGGCCGAGCGGGCGGTCTGCTTCATCTCGACGACCCGGTCGCCCAGCCCCGCCGCCTTCAGCGCCTGGACCACCCGCTGGACCGATCTCTTTTGCTTGAACGCCATCCATCGTCTCCCTTGGGAGCGGCCTAGTTCTGGAACGGCACCGCCATGCCCTTTTGCACGGCCGCGCGTTGGGAAATTGTATCAAACCACCGCTTCACATTGGAAAATTCATTCAGGTCCACTTCGTGCCGTTCATGGCGCGAAACCCAGGGATAGGTCGCGATGTCGGCGATGGAATATGCGTCGCCGGCCAAGTATTCGGTGTCGTTCAGACGCCGGTCGTTCATCACCATGTAAAGCCGCTTGGCCTCGTCGTGATAGCGCTTCTGGCCATAGGGCACGACCTCCTTCGGCTTGAACAAGAAATGATGGGCCTGGCCGAACATCGGGCCGACGCCGCCCATCTGCCACATCAGCCATTCCAGGGTGGCGATGCGCGCCCGCCCGGACGCCGGCAACAGGTCGCTGCCGGTCTTTTCCGCCAGGTAGATCAGGATCGCCCCGGTCTCGAACACGGAAACCGCCTCGCCATCCGGGCCGTCGGGATCGACGATCGCCGGAATCCGGTTGTTGGGTGAGATCTTCAGGAATTCCGGATCGTGCTGCTCTCCCTTGCCGATGTTGATTTCGTGGACCGTGTAGTCGAGACCCACCTCCTCCAGCATGATGGAGGCCTTGCGGCCGTTGGGCGTCGCCCAGGTATAAAGGTCGATCATCAATCCCATCTCCCTTGTTCGGCGGTTTCTTGAAATTTGCCGGCCAGCATACGCCATCGCCGATGCCTGGCAAGCCCCGCCGGCGCCCGCCGTCGCAAGCTTAGGGCGCCGGCGGCAAGGCCCCGGAATCGCCTTCCGCCTGGTGCCGCCAATCGGCCAGGAACTGGTCGATCCCGTCCCGCGACGGCTGGGTCAGCGGCCCGATGCGCTCGCATCTGACATAGATGATCGCAAGCGTCAGCGCCGTCAGGGCGCGTTGGTCGCGGCGGCGGCGCGCCTCGCCGTGCATCCGTTTCAAATGATCCTCGGCCCGTTTATGGCCGTAGGTTTCGTCCTTCTTGATGAAGGTCTCTAGCACGTAGTCGATGTCCTTGCGCAGGTCGGCAGCAACCTCGGCGCGGATCGGGCCGTAATGCTCGTTGCCCAATTCGGACAGGATGTATTCCGTGTCGCGGTTGATGCGCCGGGCCTCGGCCTCGGGTCCCGCGAACCAACTCCAAAACGCCTTGAACATGGCGGCCTTTCGCCCATCGTCAACCGGTCGCCCCGCGACCGGGTCAAATTCGATCGGCGAACATAGCCGCCCCGGGGGCCGGCAACAATCCCCGGTCGCCGGCGCCCGCCGGTCCTCTCACCCGCCCGGGAAAAAATAAGGATAAGTACTTATAATAAGATTTTTTAGTTTTTCGCCTTGATATTACCACTTCCATATCCCTAAATCGTTCAAATATTCTTTTTTTGTTCTATTTCCATATAATGAAAGGATCGCGCCATGGCCCGCTTTCCCCGCCGCCCCCCGGGCGGGTTTGCCTCCTCCCTTCGTCCCCTCCGGGACGACGGGTTGACCATTCTCAAACCCGGCGAGGTTTCGATCCTCACCGCGCCCGTGGGACCCGCCGGGGCCAACCGGCCGGCCGGGCGGGGGCGCCCAAGCGGCCCCGGCTTTCCGGCCTGACGGCGGAAGCGGTGGCCGAGAACGGCCGCACGGTGAGCCATCTGAAATCCCTCGGCTCGGACGGGATGCTGCCGGCGCTTTTGTCCGAAGCGGCGCGGGACCAAGAAAAGGGCCGCGCCGAAGTCATCGACTTCTTCGCCCAACTGTTCCGCTCGGACCACGGCCGGGCGCAGCAGATCCGCAAGAAGATGGACCTGGACCGCGGCCGGGACCGCCGCCTGTTCGCCGATGTCGACCGGCTGCTGGAAGCGGACGCCTTCGACGGCGCCAAACGCCGCTTGGCCGGCAGGCCCCTGCCCTTGGGCGGCGGGGAGGACGATGCCGCGAAACCCGGGCGGACCCTGGCCCGGAAACCGGGAAAGTGGCTTCGCGCGCAATAACGACAACGACGGCGGCATCGGCACCCCGCCGAAGGCCCCGCGGACGGAGGCACCCGGCTGTTTGGGCCGACGGCCGGCGGTATGCTACAACCCGGCGGCCCGCCCAGCACCGCCACGCAGAAGACATCCCCCATGCCGCCACCGGAAATCCTGATCGTCGCCGCCGCCGTCTACCTCTTGGCGGGAATGTTCAAGGGCCTGGTCGGCGTCGGCCTGCCGATGGTCGCCGTCGGCATGACCGCGGCGCTGTTGGGTTTGGCGCAAGCGATCCAGATCGTGCTGATTCCGGCCCTGGTGCTGAACGTCTGGCAGGCCGCCGTGGGCGGCCGGTTCCTGGTCCTGATCCGGCGGCTGTGGCCATTGCTGTTGGCGACCCTGGCCTGTACCTGGCTGGGCGGCTGGCTGTTGGCGACCCAGGACGCCGCGCTGTTGACCGGCGTCCTGGGCATGCTTCTGGCGGCCCACGCGTTGGTCTCCCTGGTCACACCGCAGATCCCGCCGCCGGGGCGCTGGGAACCCGTGCTCGGCCCCCTGATGGGCGGTCTGGGCGGCGTGTCGCTGGGCGCCGCCGGGGTCTATACCATGCCCGCCGTGCTCTACTTGCAGGCCCTCGGCCTGGGCAAGGACGAACTGGTCCAGGCCATGGGTATCGCCTTCGTGTCGGCCTCGGTGGCCCTGGCCATATCGCTGGGCGGGCACGGCCTGATCGCACGGGATATGGCGCTCGCCTCGGCGTTGGCGGTGGTCCCCGCGGCCGCGGGCATGGCCCTGGGCCAGGCCATCCGCCGCCGGGTCCCGGCGGAAGCCTTCCGCCGGCTGTTCTTCCTGGCGCTCATGGCGCTCGGCCTCTATCTGACAGGCCGTGCATTGATCTAGGAGATCTAAGATAAATTCACTGGTTTTCCGGGCATTTCGGCCCGATTTGGCGGTTCGTCGTCCTTTACCGATTGCTCATATTTGACTCACACAATGGACCCGGTATATGGCATGCTTGCCGGACCCATGGGGAATGAGGAATGAGTTCGTTGGCGCGGCCCGCCGCGCCCCAAGGAGACGCCCAATGCGCGATACCCTGAAGACCCAGAGCAAAAACAGCGAAATCAAGAAAACCTTGTTGACCGGCAGCGCCGCCCTAGCCCTTTTGCTGGCCACCGCCGACGCCCCCGCCTGGGCCGACGACAGCGCCAAGGCGCCCGCCGACGGCGACATGACGATGCAGTATCACCACGACGCGGCCGAGAACAAGGACAACGATCCGCTTGAAGACATCAACCGCGTGACCTCCGGGTTCAACAACCTGGTCCGCGGCCTGATCCTGAATCCGTTGATCGAGGGCTACAAAGCGGTCACCCCGGACCAGATTCAGGACGCCGTTTCCAACGCGGCCCAGAACCTGTCTGAGCCGATCACCGCCGTGTCCTCATTGTTGCAGGGCGACACGGAAAACGCCGGCGCGGCGACCGAGCGATTCCTGGTGAATTCGACCCTGGGTGTCGGCGGCCTGGCCGATCCGGCGACGGATATGGGCATCGAAAGCCGTCCGGAAGACCTGGGCCAGGCGTTCGGCAAGGGCGGGATGGAAGCCGGCCCGCATATCGTCTTGCCGATCCTGGGGCCGTCCAACCTACGCGACGCGACGGGCGATATCCTGACCTCGATCGCCAATCCCCTGCCGCTAGCCGGCAAGGCGGCGCAGGGCACCGTGACCTATTCCGACAACAAGGACGCGATCGACGCGGCGACGGCCAATTCCGTCGATCGCTATGCCACGGAGAAGTCGCTCTATGAACAGCGCCGCGCGGTCGCTATCAACGACGGCAAGATTCCGGCCTATGCCGACGGTCCGCGCCTGGATCTGGACGCGGAAACCCCGGATCCGGCGCTGGCCACCACGCCGGCGCCCGGCGGCAACTAAGCCCTGCGGTATCCGAAACCAACGCCACCTGAGATCGACGGCGGATAATGCCGGCGGTGGACCTCCGCCAGCGCCGTAGAGGCGCGCTTTGCCGTCACGCCTTTGGGCCGTCACGCCTTTGGGCCGTCACGCCTTTGGGCCGTCAGGTCTCCGATCTTATCGAAAAGCGCGTCGGGAATGACGATCCCGTTCTGCGGCGTGCGTCGCCGGTTGGCGTAGCGCCGGTCGGCCGGCAGACGCACGGCCGCCTC
>JANQIJ010000239.1 GCA_028282185.1 Rhodospirillales bacterium | reverse complement strand
GGTCGATGTCGTCGATTTCGCCCCGGCCGTCCTTCAATTCATGCAGAGTTCGGACGACCTCAAGGATGTCCTGACGGCGCAGCACGCGGACCGTGTCGTCCACGTCGAAGTCCAGGCGCGCGTTCATCTTGACCCGGCCGACGGCGGAAAGGTCATAACGTTCGGAATCAAAGAACAAACCCTTGAACAGGGCCTCCGCCGTTTCCAGGGTCGGCGGTTCGCCCGGCCGCATGACCCGGTAGATATCGATCTGCGCTTCCTCCCGCGACGAGTTCTTGTCGACCGCCAGCGTATTGCGCATATAGGGACCAACGGTCACATGGTCGATGGCGAGCGTCGACAGCAATTCGATCTTGGCCTCATCCAGTTGGACCAAGACCTCTTCGGTGATTTCCTCGCCGGCCTCCATATAGACTTCGCCGGTCTCTTCGTTGATCAGGTCTTCCGCCATGTAGCGGCCGATCAGGTCCTCGTCGGCGACCAGGATGTCCTGGACCTTGGAGGTTTCCAGCTTTTTGATGGTCCGGGCCGTCATCTTGGTCCCGGCCTCGAGCACGACCTTGCCGGTCTTGGCGTTGATCAGGTCGCGGACCAGCTTCTGGCCCTTCATTTGTTCCGCCTGAAGGGGCGTTTTCCAACCCTTGGCGATCTTCTCGAAGATCACCTTGTCATAGAAATAGGCCAGCACGTCTTCCGGCGACATGCCGAAGATTTCCTGCGGCTCGATCGGTTGGCCGGCCTCGGCCCGGTCGTCGCGCAGCTTCTCCGTCGCGTCATTGTCGAGCGCCATCAGCAGGGTCGTCACCGGCAATTTGCGGCGCCGGTCGATGCGCACGTAGAGCAAATCCTTGGCGTCGAATTCGAAATCCAGCCAGGACCCGCGATAGGGAATGACCCGGGCGGCGAACAGGTACTTGCCCGACGAATGGGTCTTGCCCTTGTCATGATCGAAGAACACGCCCGGGGAGCGGTGCATCTGGGAAACGATCACCCGTTCCGTGCCGTTAATGACGAAGGTGCCGTTGGCCGTCATCAGCGGCATGTCGCCCATGTAGACGTCCTGCTCCTTGACGTCGCGGATGGACCGGGCGCCGGTTTCCTCGTCCACGTCCCAAACGACCAGGCGCAAGGTCACCTTCAGCGGCGCCGCATAGTTCATGCCCCGCTGCTGACATTCCTCGACGTCGTATTTCGGTTCCTCGAACTCGTAGCGGACGTATTCCAGGGTGCCGCGTTCGGAAAAGTCCTGAATCGGGAAGACCGACCGGAAAACCTCTTGCAGGCCCGTGTTTGTGCGCTCTTCCGCCGGCGTCTCGCGTTGCAGGAACTGCTCGTAAGACGTTTTCTGGACCTCGATCAGGTTCGGCATCTCGGCAATGGTGCTGAGACGGCCGAAATCCTTCCGAATGCGCTTGCGACCGGTAAACGAGTTAGACATCTATTGTGACCTCACGACGTAATAATTCATGGCGCCGGCGGCCGCCCAGGGGGAATCCACGGGCTTCCGTCGACTTCATCCCTCGATGTCCGGACGCCGTGACCGAACATCTTTGGCCCATCTTGGATCGGCGGCGACGGATGTCGGGACGGACATCATCCTGTCGCTCGGCCCGAGGGGCCCCACCTTCGCTTTCCCGGTCCCGGCAAGACCATTGCGGGCGGAGGTGGCTGATCTGGTGCCGCTCGGACGGCGGTGGGCCGGGTTGCCCACCGCCGCCGTCGCGGAATTCCCGCCGGGACCGCGTCGCCCCGGCAAGAGAAACGCACTGGAAGGTGCTATTTGAGCTCCACGGTGGCGCCCGCTTCTTCCAGCTTCTTCTTGATTTCTTCGGCTTCTTCCTTCTTGGCGCCTTCCTTGACGGGTTTGGGGGCACCTTCCACCAAATCCTTGGCTTCCTTCAGGCCGAGGCCCGTGATCGTGCGAACTTCCTTGATCACGTTGATCTTCTTGTCGCCGACGGCGGCGAGAACGACGTCGAATTCGTCCTTCTCCTCGGCCGGGGCGGCATCGCCGCCGGCAGCGGGCGCACCCGCGGCGGCAACGGCGACCGGAGCAGCAGCGGAAACGCCCCACTTCTCCTCCAGCATTTTCGACAGTTCGGCCGCCTCGAGGACGGTCAAACCCGACAGGTCTTCGACGATTTGTTCCAGATTGGCCATTGTTACCTACTCCTAAGGCTTGAACGATACGTAAGTGTCGTTGATCCGGAGGCTCGATTAGGCAGCCTCACCCTCCGATGCACCGTATGCCGAGATCACCCGGGCGACCTGACCGCCGGGGGCTTGCAGCACGCCGGCAATTCGGGTCGCCGGCGTGTTCAGCATGCCGACGATCTTGGCCCGCAGTTCATCCAGCGACGGCAGGGTGGCCAGCGCCTTGACTTCGTTCGCGTCAAGGGACTGTTCCCCCATGGCGCCGCCCAGGACCACCAGCTTGTCGTTCTTTTTCGAGAACTCGACCGCCGCCTTGGCCGCCGCCACCGGGTCTTCCGAATAGGCCATGGCCGTCGGTCCGGTGAACAAGTCGCTGATGCCCTGGAACTGCGTTCCTTCAAGGGCGAGACGGGTGAGCCGGTTCTTCGTCACTTTGAACTTGGCCCCGGCCTCGCGCATACGGTCGCGGAGATCGCCCATTTCCGCCACCGTCAGCCCGGAATAATGGGTGACGACGACGATGTTCGTCTCGTTGAACGTATCCTTGAGGGACGCAACCAATTGTTCTTTTTCAGATCGGTCCACGGATCGTCTCCAGTTTTGACCCGAACCTTCCACCGTGGAGGGTCCAGGCCGTTGCACTTTGGCCCTGCCTTGGGCCGCCCGGCGGGCGGTCCAACTCAAGACCGGCTCGCCTGTCCAGTGCGTCGTTCAAGCCGCTTTAGACGGCCGCTCCGGACGTGCCGGATACGGCTGAAAAAACGCCTCAACACCGTCTCGGCAGGCGGGAAATCCCTTTAAGCCGCCCCTTCGCTGGCGCGGCGCCTACTGTCTCGGACAGGTGGGCCGGAAAATGGTCATCCCGGCCCTTCCGCGTCCCCGGACAAAATCCGGTTGGCGGAAACTCGTTTACCGTCCCGGCCGCCTATTCGGCGACGCTGGACGGGTTGATCTGCACGCCCGGCCCCATGGTCGAGGACACACTCAAACGCTTCATATAGGTGCCCTTGGCGCCCGACGGTTTCGCCTTGTTGATGGCGCCGACAAAGGCCGTGATGTTTTCCCGGATTTGGTCTTCCGAGAAACTCGCCTTGCCCACGCCGGCATGAATGATCCCGGCCTTTTCGACCCGGAATTCGATTTGACCGGCCTTGGCGGCCTTGACCGCGCCGGCAACGTCGGGTGTGACGGTGCCCAGTTTGGGGTTCGGCATCAGGCCCTTGGGGCCCAGGATTTTGCCCAACCGGCCGACCACGGCCATCATGTCCGGCGTCGCGATGACGCGCTCGAAATCGATGTTGCCCTTCTGAACCTGTTCCATGAGGTCCTCGGCACCGACGATGTCGGCGCCGGCTTCCTTGGCTTCATCGGCCTTGGCATCCTTGGCGAACACCGCAACACGGACCGACTTGCCCGTGCCATGGGGCAGTTCCACCATGCCCCGGACCATCTGGTCCGCGTGCCGGGGGTCGACGCCCAGGTTGATGGCGACCTCGATGGTCTCGTCGAACTTGGCCGTGGCCTTTTCCTTGACCATCTTGACGGCGTCGTTCAGATCCACCGCCTCGTCCCGGTTCACGTTTTCGGCGGCCGACGCGTAGCGTTTTCCTGCTTTTCTCGCCATGATCCCTACTCCACCACTTCCATGCCCATGGACCGCGCCGTGCCGGCCAGCATGCGCGCACCCGCTTCCGGGTCCGTGGTGTTCAAATCGACCATCTTGGCCTCGGCGATTTCCTTAAGCTGCGCCCAGGTGACGCTGCCCTTGGTTTCGTGACCCGGGGAATTGACGCCCTTGTCGATCTTCGCCGCCTTCTTCAGGAAGTAGCTCGCCGGCGGGGTCTTGGTGACGAAGGAAAACGTCCGGTCCTGGTAAGCCGTGATGACCACCGGGATCGGCATGCCCGGTTCCATTTTCTGGGTCTCGGCGTTGAACGCCTTGCAGAACTCCATGATATTGAGGCCGGCCTGACCCAGCGCCGGCCCCACGGGCGGCGAAGGGTTCGCCTGACCCGCCGGGATCTGAAGCTTGATCAGCCCCGCGACTTTCTTTGCCATTTATCGTCTCCTTCAACAAAACGTCGGGCTGCCCTTGGGCTTATCCCGATGATCGCCCGGCGGTGTTTCGCGCGGGGCCGGAGGGCGTGGTGCGGCCAATGGCGGGCCTCCCACGCGGTTAAATCCTTGTCCTCAGGTCAAAGCTTCTCGACCTGGCCGTATTCCAATTCCACCGGCGTCGCCCGGCCAAAGATCGACACCGCGACCTTGACCCGGGACCGTTCCTCGTCCACTTCCTCGATCATGCCGTTGAAAGAATTGAACGGACCGTCGCAGACCCGAACCTGTTCCCCGACCTCGAAAGTCACACTCGGCTTGGGCCGTTCGACGCCTTCCCTCACCTGATACAGGATGCGCTGGGCCTCGGCCTCGGAGATCGGCACCGGCCGGCCCTTGCCGCCCAGAAAATCCGTCACCTTCGGCGTGTTCTTGACCAGGTGCCAGGTCTCGTCCGTCAGGTCCATTTCCACCAGGATGTAGCCCGGGAAGAACTTCCGTTCGGCATTGACCTTGGCGCCGCGGCGCATTTCCACGACCTCTTCCGTCGGCACCAGGACTTGCGAAATTTGATCGTCCATGCCGGCTTGGTGGGCCTGCTCCTCGATGGATTGGGCGACCTTTTTCTCGAACCCGGAATAGACGTGGACGACGTACCAACGCAGCGCCATGGCTCAGCCCCCCAATCCGAAGACGAAGCGGATGCCGAATTGGAGAATCTGATCTACCAACAGGAAGAACAGGGCGGCCAGGATCACCATGACGAAAACCATGGCGGTGGACAGGCCGGTTTCCTTCCGGGTCGGCCAAGTGACCTTGGCCGTTTCCTGGCGGATTTCCTGAATGAACTGGGCCGGATTGTTTTTTGCCATGGTCTTAAGTGTTCCGGTTATCTGGTCGCTGCAAACGCGTGTTCTGTCGTTTCTGACGCCGACGTCCGCAAACACGGCGTCGGAAGGTGGCAGGGGCACCAGGGCTCGAACCCGGGACCTGCGGTTTTGGAGACCGCCGCTCTACCAACTGAGCTATACCCCTAAAGCCGCTTCGCTGAACCGGCCGGTCCCTTGGGCGCCGGCCGGTCTGGTGACCTTGCTCCTTAAATATATAGTCGGGCCGTTTCCTCTCCGCGATCTGTCCTATTCGATGATCTTGGAGACGACGCCGGCGCCGACGGTGCGCCCGCCCTCGCGGATCGCGAAGCGGAGCCCCTCGTCCATGGCGATGGGGGCGATCA
>JANQIJ010000237.1 GCA_028282185.1 Rhodospirillales bacterium | reverse complement strand
GGATCGCCCCCGTCTTGCTGAAAAGGGCCGCAGCGCGTGACCGAAAACGAGCAACAACAGGGCAACCTGCGCCCGCCGCCCAAGACCAAGGACGCCGTCGCCGTCGCCTTGGCGGAAGGTGAGCGGCCGGGCCAGGCCCCCAAGGTCGTCGCCGGCGGGCGCGGCCGGATTGCCGAACAGATTTTGCAAATCGCCTTCGCCCAGGGGCTGAAGGTGCGCGAGGATGCGGATTTGGCGCAACTGCTCAGCGCCATCGACAACGAAGAAGAAATTCCCGTCGAAGCCTTCGCCGCGGTCGCGGAAGTCCTGATCTACCTCTATCGCGCGAACGGCCAGGACGACATGGACGGAAAGACCCGCCAAGACCTTGTCGATGACTGGATGGGCCGGACCAACGGCGATGATCCGTCGCCCGGGCAACGGGCATGATGATGGAGCCCATCCGATGAACGACAACACCAACCCGGCCATGGTCTCGCTGGAAAGCGACATGGCCGAAATCGAAGGCATGATTGTCAACGCCCGACGGGCGCTGATGGCCGGCGAGCGTCTCGACTTGACGCCTCTGGGCGCGCGGATTTCCGCGCTTTGCGACGGCATTCGCGGGATGGCCTTGACCGCGCGCGAACCGGAAGCGGTGCAACGCCGCCTGCGGGCCATGGCCACCGATCTCAGCCAGCTCGAGGCCGTGCTGCGCGCCGGCGCACAGCAGGACGGGATCGACCTGCCGGATGCGGACCTTCCGGACGGGCCTCTCTCAAATACGGACAAGGACGGGAGATAGGCCGATGGACATGGATATGGCCGGCTATCTGCGCTTCTTGCTCGCGCTGATCTTCGTCCTCGGCCTCATCGCCTTGGTCGCCGCGCTCGCCCGGCGCGCCGGATGGGGATTTCCCGCCGCCGCCATGAAACGCGCGGGAGGCCGACGGCTGGGCGTGGTCGAAGTGACGCCGCTGGACGGCCGGCGGCGCCTGATCCTGGTGCGCCGCGACAGCATCGAACATTTGTTGCTGGTCGGGCCGACCACGGAAATGGTGATCGAAACGGGGATCGAGGGTGTCACCGAATTCCGCCAGGCGCTCCTGGAAACCGGGCAACTGGAAACCGGCCAAACGGTCGCCGACCCGGGTGGCGGCGACACGTCGCCGCGAGACGACGGAGCCCGGTGATGAAACGTATTTTCACCCGCAAACGCAGTCTGTTGTCCCATCCGGTATTGATGGCCCTGGGCGTGCTTGGCGCCGCCTGCGCGGTCTACCTGGGCCTGCTGCTTCTGACCAAACCGGTCCTCGCACAATCGTTCACCCTGGACCTTGGCGAACAGGGCGGGGATACCACCGGGCGGATCATTCAGATGCTGCTGCTGGTCACCGTGCTGAGCATCGCGCCATCGATCCTCATCATGGTCACCTCGTTCATCCGGATCATCGTCGTTCTGTCGTTTCTGCGTACCGCCATGGGCACGCAGCAAACCCCGCCCAATCAGGTCCTGGTTGCGCTGGCCCTGTTCGTCACCGTGTTCATCATGATGCCGACCTTCGAGCGGGCCTGGGAAATGGGCGTCAATCCGGTCATCGACGGCCGCATGGACGAGGCCGAAGGGTTCGAGCGCGCCATCATCCCGTTTCGGGAATTCATGATGAGCCACGTCCGCGAACAGGACTTGATCCTGTTCGCCGAGATATCGGGCACACCGGACGAGGAACTGCGTGAAGAGATGCCGCTGCGCATCCTGATCCCCGCCTACATGATCTCAGAACTGAAACGCGCCTTCGAGATCGGTTTTCTGATCTTCGTGCCATTCCTGGTGATCGACATGGTCGTCGCCTCCGTGCTGATGTCCATGGGCATGATGATGCTCCCACCGATCATCATCGCCCTTCCGTTCAAGATCATCTTTTTCGTCCTGGTCGACGGCTGGTACATGACCATCGGCTCGTTGGTTCGAAGTTTCGGCACGGGTTAGCACAAGGTCCAAGGACACGACGCGCCCGACAAAGGCTGCCCGATTCCCTATTCCGCGCCGCCTCACTTTCCAAGACCAAAAATATGCACCAAGTGCGTATTTTCTTGTGTTGCCGTCCACTTCTTGATAAAAATACGCACGATGTGCGCTTGCAAATCATGGAAGGGCAGCCGGTGATGATCTCCTATGCGACCAATTCAGCCGATCTCATGGCCGTACTCTCCTATCGTCACGGCCAGCTGGGCGGTGCGACCTTGCATCATCTGGCGGCGGTGGAGCAAACCGGACTGGACGTCCTGGCCGCCCTGTTTCGGGTCAAGAGCAGCCGACTGAACGGTGACATCAACCGATTGTGCAATCAGGGCTTTGTCGTCATTTCCTGCGACAGGGTTCAGCGTCTCGTGCACCTGACCCGGCGCGGACGACAGGCCGTCGAGGCCGCGGTCGCCGAGACTCGACGCCTTGCCGAGCCATCCACCAGGGTCACCGACGGCGCTCCCCCGGCCGCGCATCGCTGACCCATCCCACGACCTTGGGACCGCTCGAAATCGCGCGGTGCCGAT
>JANQIJ010000207.1 GCA_028282185.1 Rhodospirillales bacterium | reverse complement strand
CGTGCGCCGTGGCGCCCGACTGGCAATCGACGGATGCGTCCATCCGTCCCCGCGACGAAAACCCCGAAACGCCGCCGGTTGATCCGGCGGTCGCCCGGGCCTTTCCGTGCCCCACAATCGGTCGCGTCCGACCGAAACCGTCTATGCGCCCCGCGTTTCCGATCACCCTAGGTCGGTTTTGCGGCGCAACATCGCATTATTCCCTGCGCCTGTGACTCCAGTGTTACAGGTCTTGGCCAAAGAGTCGATGTCGTTTCGCTAGCAGAACGCTTTGCCCGTGGCCTCGCCCGATGCCCGCGGCCTTGATATCTTGCGCCGGCAGGCAACATCATAGACTGGATGCCGCGCCGTCGCGGTCGACCGCGGGAAGGGCCAAATCATGATTTTTCGCCAATTGTTTGATTCAGATTCAAGCACCTATACTTATCTTTTGGCCAGCCGGCGGGGCGGCGAGGCACTGATCATCGACCCGGTTCTGGAGCGCTGCGACCGCTATCTCAAGCTGCTTGAGGAACTGGATCTGCGCCTGGTCAAGGCGGTGGACACCCATATCCACGCCGATCACGTTACCGCGATCGGCAAGCTGCGCGACGTCACCAGCTGCGTCACCGTGATGGGCGAAAAAAGCCAGGTCGACGTGGTCTCCATGAAAGTCCGGGAGGGCGAGAGCATCGCCGTGGAAGGCGTCAAGCTGGACGTGCTCTATACCCCGGGGCATACGGACGATTCCTACAGCTTCGTGATGGACGACCGGGTTTTTACGGGCGACACGTTGTTGATCCGCGGCACCGGCCGGACCGATTTCCAGCATGGCGATCCTTATGACGCCTATGACTCGCTGTTCAACAAGCTGCTCAAGCTGCCGGACGAGACCTTGGTCTATCCGGCCCACGATTATAAAGGCGACACGGTTTCGACCATCGCCGAGGAGAAACATTTCAATCCCCGGCTTCAGGTTTCGTCGGCCGACGAATACGCCGAAATCATGAACAACCTGAACCTGCCCAATCCGAAGATGATGGATGTTGCCGTACCGGCCAATCTGAGCATCGGCATGAAGATCCAGGATCCGGAACTGCTTGCCGCGACGACGACGCCGGCGGACGTCCTGGCCCGCGATCTGGGCCGGGCGGCGGTGATTTTCGTCGACCTGCGGGAAGCCGGCGAACGCCAGCGCGACGGCGTGATCCCCGGGTCGGTGCATGTGCCCTATCAGGATTTGGATCGCAACATCAAACCGGGCGGTCCGTTGCACGCCCTGGCGTTCCGCGACGGCGCCGAGGTCATGTTGTATTGCGCCCATGGCGAGCGTTCGGCCCTGGCCGTGAAGTGCATGACCGATGCCGGCTGTGCCGCCGTCCGCCACTTGGAAGGCGGCGTCGCCGCCTGGCAGGCGGCCGGCGGGCCATTGGAACGGTCCGCGGATTGAGCGATGTCGTCGTTAAATCACGACCCGTATTTGACGCTGCAGCCGTAAGGCCGCGTGCCCTGGGGCTTGACCGGCTGGCCGGCTTTTATTTGCGCCATGGCGTTGAGCACGTAATTGGTCGCCTTGGGGATGTCGGCGACATCGAACGAGCGGATGCTGTCGATCGCGCCGTGATAGGCGAGCTTGCCCGCCGGATCGATGATGAACATATGCGGCGTCGTCGCGGCGTTGTACAGCCGGCCGATTTCCCCCGACGGGTCGAGCAAAACCTTGGCCGGCCTGGCGTCGCGGCTTTTCGTCAGGTCATCCGCCTGGGTCGGGCTGACGTGGCCCTGTTCGCCGGGGGCGGAGGAAATCACCGACAGCCAGACAATGCCGTCATCGGCGGCTTTCTTCTGGGTCATCTGCATGTTGCCCGAACTGTAGTGTTTGACCACGAAGGGACAGTCGTGATTGGTCCATTCCAGGATCACGGTCTTGCCCTTGAGGTCGCTGAGCCGGACCTGTTCGCCGCCGGTCGCGGTGCCGACGAAGTCGGGCGCCGGCTGGCCGACCACCGGGGCGGCGTCGGCGGCGGGCGCGGCCAGCAAGACCGCGGCGACGACGGCGGCAAGGCCCAGGACGGTATGGCGACGGGTCATCCGCGTCATGGTCATAACGGGGGGCGTGGTCGAGTGCATGGCGGAACTCCTGTCCGGGGAAAGGATCGCTCGTTAATGTCGGCCAGCGTCCAGCGGAATTCAAGTGCTCGGCCGGTCTGTCCTCGAACGGTCATGAAACCGGTCGGTGAGCGGTGCGGGCCGGTGCTCCGTTGCCCTTCGGGCGCCCAGCCTTAGGCCACCCGGTTCACCAGACGCGCCCGGATGGTCCCCGGCAGGGCGCGGATATCAGCCAGGATCGCGTCGGCTTCGTCGACCGCGTCCTCGGCCTCGGCCTCGAGCACGGCATAGCCGATTTCGCCATCGGTCTGATAGGTCTGGGCGGCGATGTTGACGTCGTGCTTGGCGAAGACTTCGTTGAGGCGTTGCAATTCGCCCGGCAGGTTGCGTTGCACCTGAATGAACCGGGTGCCACCCTGGCGGGCCGAAAGCTGCGCCTGGGGAAAGTTGACCGCGCCCTCGGTCGAGCCGACGTCGGAATATTCGACCAGCTTGCGGGCGACTTCCTCGCCGATGCGTTCCTGGGCCTCTGCCGTCGAGCCGCCCACATGGGGCGTCAGGATCACGTTGTCCAAACCCTGAAGAGGCGATGAGAAACTCTCCTGGTTGTTCGACGGTTCCGCCGGAAACACGTCGATCGCCGCGCCGGCCAGATGGCCGTCCTTGAGCGCCCCTGCCAGGGCCGGAATGTCGATCACCTTGCCGCGCGCGTTGTTGATCAGGTAGGCGCCGGGTTTCATGGCCCGGATTTCCTCTTCGCCGATCATGTCGCGGGTGTCGGCCGTGTCCGGGACATGCAGGCTGACCACGTCGGATCGGGCCAAAAGGTCGTGCAGGCTGGCCGCCGGCTCGACGTTGCCGTGGCGCAGTTTGTCCGTGCGGTCGTGATAGATCACCCTGAGGCCCATGGCTTCGGCCAAGACCGCCAGCTGGCTGCCGATGTTGCCGTAGCCGATGATGCCCAGCGTCTTGCCACGGATTTCCCGGGAGCCCACGGCGTTCTTTTCCCAGCCGCCCCGATGCGCCGCCATGGATCGGGAAAAGGTCCGGCGGAACAGCATGACGATTTCGGCGATGGTCAATTCGGCGACGGACCGGGTGTTGGAAAACGGCGCGTTGAACACGGGAATGCCGTTGTCGCGGGCCGCGTCCAGGTCGATTTGATTGGTGCCGACGGAAAAGCAGCCGACGGCCATCAACGATGGCGCGGCCTCGATCATTTCGCGGGTCATCTGGGTGCGCGAACGGATGCCCAGGATACGCACACCTTTCAGGGCCTGCTTGAGGTCGTCGCCGTCCAGGGCCGTTTTCAGGCGCTCGCCGTTGCTGTAACCGGCGTTCTTGAACACGGCGGAGGCCGTCGCCGAAATGCCTTCAAGCAGCAGAATCTTGATCTTTTTCTTCGGGACCGACGGGTTCTGGATCTTGCTCATGGGCGGGCCGCCTCGGGTGCCTGGGGAGGCGTAGAGATAACCGACCGGCTGTTGCGCCGCAACAAGGATCGCCCCGGTCCGGCGGGGCGGGTGGGTCTGAGGCCCCTTTAAGGCCCGGGCGAGGTCCGGTTGAGGAAGGTCAAGGTCAGGCCCGCCGAGATGCGTCATCTTGACCGCTGCCTTGGGTCGACCTGCCGACCCGACGGCCGTTTCGTTTGGGGGCTTTTCGGATGTTTCAAGTACGCATACATGGGCGCGGCGGACAGGGCGTCGTCACCGCGGCGGAGCTGCTTTCCATCGCCGCGTTCATCGAAGGCAAGCATGCCCAGGCGTTCCCCAGCTTCGGATCGGAGCGGATGGGCGCGCCCGTGGTCTCGTTCTGCCGCCTGGACGATAAGGAAATCCGCATGCGCGAGCCGATCGACGATCCGGACGCGGTGATCATCCAGGACCCGACCCTGTTGCATTCCGTCGATGTCTTTCAGGGCCTGCAGGAAGACGGCTTCATCCTGATCAATTCGACCCGAAGTTTCGACGAACTGGGCATCGCCGATTTCGTCGCCAAGTTCCCGGCCCATCATGTTTGTGACGTGGGCGCCACGGAACTGGCCATGAAGCACGTCAAGCGGCCGGTGCCGAACGCGGCGTTGCTTGGTGGCTTCGCCGCGATTTCCGGACAGTTGCACATGACCTCCGTGGCCGATGCGATCCGTGAAAAGTTCCCCGGCCCCGTCGCCGAGGCCAACATTGCCGCCGCCCAGGAAGCCTACGACATCGCCCAGGCCGCCTGACGGCCGGCCTGGAACCTTTCGACAAACGAAGGAACCATTAGATGCTGCACCAGATGGAAGGATCGAAGGCCGTGGCCCAGGCGATCGGCCTGTGCCGGCCAGAGGTCGTCTGTGCCTATCCGATCACGCCGCAGACCCATATCGTCGAAGGGGTCGGCGAACTGGTCAAGGACGGTACGATCGAGAACTGCGAATTCATCAACGTTGAATCGGAATTCGCGGCGCTTTCCGTGGCCATCGGTTCGTCCGCCGCCGGCGCCCGGAGCCACACGGGGACGGCCAGCCAGGGGCTGCTGTTCATGGCCGAAGCGGTCTACAACGCCGCCGGCCTGGGCCTGCCCATCGTCATGACCATCGGCAACCGGGCCATCGGCGCGCCGATCAACATCTGGAACGACCATACGGATTCCATGTCGATGAAGGACGCCGGTTGGATCCAGCTGTTCGCCGAAACCAATCAGGAAGCCGTGGATTTGCATATCCAGGCCTTCAAGCTGGCGGAACGGATCAGCTGCCCGGTCATGGTCTGCATGGACGGCTTCATCCTGACCCATGCCTATGAACGGATCGACGTTCCGGAACAAACGCAAGTCGACGCCTTCCTGCCGCCGTTCGAACCGGTCCAGGTATTGGACCCCGCGGACCCCCATTCGATCGGCGCCATGGTCGGCCCCGACGCCTTTTCCGAAGTCCGATACCTGGCCCATCATAAGCAGCTCATGGCCTTGGACGTGATCCCGGAAATCGCCCGGGAATTCGAAGACCGCTTCGGCCGCGCCGCCGGCGGCCTGATCCGCGAATACCATGCGGCGGACGCGGAGACGGTGATTGTCGCGCTGGGGTCCGTCAACGGCACGATCAAGGAAACCATCGACGAGATGCGGGACGCGGGTGCCTCCATCGGCGCCATCAGCATCACCACCTTCCGGCCGTTCCCCCTGGAGGCGCTTCGCGCCGCCACGGAAAATGCCAAGCGCATCGTTTGTATCGAGAAAAGCCTGGCCCCGGGGATGGGCGGCGTGGTCGCGTCGAACGTGCGCATGTCGCAACGCGGCCTGACCCATCCGGTCTATACGGTGATCGCCGGACTGGGCGGGCGACCGATCACCCGCAAGTCCCTGAAGGGACTGTTTGAGAAAGCCATGGGCGACGCGATCGACGATTTGACGTTCCTGGATATGGATTGGGAGGTGATCGACGGCGAACTGGCCCGGTCCCGGGAAACCCGCCGGTCCGGTCCGATCGCCGAAAACATCCTGAAGGCGCGGGGGATGCCGTCATGAGCGAAACCAACAAGACACCGGATACTGCGGTCCAGCGGGTCAAGTTCTATCAGACCGGCACCCATACGGTGGGCAACCGCCTGATGGACGAGGCCCAGCGCACGGTGCAGGCCTCAATGGAACGGTCCAACGCGATCACCTCGGGCCACCGCGCCTGCCAGGGCTGCGGCGAGGCGCTGGGCGCCCGCTATGCCTTGGACAGCGCGATGCGCGCCGCCGGGGGTCAGATGGTCGCGGTCAACGCGACGGGTTGCCTGGAGGTCTTCACCACGCCCTATCCGGAAACATCGTGGCAGATCCCCTGGCTGCATTCGCTGTTCGGCAACGCGCCGGCGGTGGCGACGGGCGTTGCTGCGGCCTATCGGGTCAAGGGCCGGACGGACGTCAGGGTCGTCGCCCAGGGCGGCGACGGTGGGACCACGGACATCGGCTTCGGTTGCCTGTCGGGGATGTTCGAGCGCAACGACGACGTGCTCTACGTCTGTTACGACAATGAAGCCTATATGAACACCGGGGTGCAGCGCTCCAGCGCGACGCCGCCGACGGCGCGCACGGCGACGACGCCGGCGGTGGGTTCGGCGCCGGGCAACGTTTTCGGCACCGGCAAGAACCTGCCGCGCATCGCCATGGCCCATGACATTCCCTATGTGGCCACGGCCTCCGTCGCCGACCTGCACGATCTGGAAGCCAAGGTCGAAAAGGCCATGGGGATCAGCGGGTCGCGCTATGTCCACATCATGGTGCCCTGTCCGTTGGGCTGGGGCTCGGCGTCTCAGGACACCATCAAGCTGGCGCGGTTGGCGACGGAGACCGGTCTGTTCCCCCTGTTCGAAGCCGAAAACGGCGAGGTCACGGCGTCGAAGGCGATCCGCCGCCGCGTCCCGGTCGAGGAATACCTGCGCCCACAGCGCCGCTTCGCCCATCTGTTCAAGCCGACGGAGGATCGCGAGCGCCTGGATGCCATCCAGGCCCAGGCCGACGCCAATATCGAACGCTATCATCTGCTGGCCGAAGGAGCCTGAGTCATGACACGGATTCCCTTTGCCATCACGCTCGATCCCGGGACCTCGCTCGCCAACGAAACCGGCAGCTGGCGGACGTTGAAGCCCGTCTATCTGGACCGTCTGCCGCCCTGCAACAACGCCTGTCCCGCCGGTGAGAACATCCAGGGCTGGCTGTATCACGCGGAAGAAGGCGACTATCACGCCGCCTGGCAGATCCTGATGCGGGACAACCCCATGCCCGGCGTCATGGGCCGGGTCTGCTATCACCCTTGCGAAGACGCCTGTAACCGGGGCCAGCTGGACGAGGCGGTGGGCATCCACGCGGTCGAACGGTTCTTGGGCCGCCAGGCCTGGGAAAACGGTTGGAAGCCGGAGGTCGACGCCGAACCGACGGGCAAGAAGGTGCTGGTCGTCGGCGCCGGGCCCAGCGGTCTGTCCGCCGCCTATCACCTGACCCGCATGGGCCATGCGGTGACGATCCGCGAGGCCGGCCCCATGGCCGGCGGGATGATGCGT
>JANQIJ010000378.1 GCA_028282185.1 Rhodospirillales bacterium | reverse complement strand
CCGCGTCTGGCCGCTGCCCATGGCAAGGAAGTAAAAACCGAAATAGGCGTCCATGATGGGGTCGGCTTGCTGGCGCGCCATGGGCTCTGCGATCAACAGGCGGCCCCCCGGCGGCAGGGCGTTTCGAACGTTACCGAACAGCCGAAGAACGTCTGCGTCGTCATGGTCGTGGACGACCCGCACCAATGTGGCCAGGTCGGCGCCGGTCGGCAGGTCGCGGGTGAAGAAATTGCCGCCGAAGGTTCGAATGCGGCCGTCCAACCCTGCTGCGCGAAGGTTCTGATGAGCCTGCTGCGCGACCGCGGGAAGGTCATACAACTGAAACTTCAGATGGGAATGATGCCCGGCCACGGCGCGGATGAACGTGCCGTCACCCCCACCCAGGTCCAACATGCAGGCGTGCCGGGAGAAGTCGTAGGCCGCCAGGACATCCTCGGCGATGAAAGACTGAGACGCGGACATGAGGTTTGAATAATCCGGCCCTTCGGCGCCACCGGACGCGGGGCCGCGGGCATATCCGCCGTATCCCCAGAATTCGCCCAACGCCGTTTCCTGTTTTTGACCGGTCAGCAGAGCCGCCGGATCCGCCAGATCGGCATAAAGCCTGGCATGGTGCTCGACCATCTTGCCGATGGCGGGATTGCCCACCATGGCCGCGCCCAGTTGGCCCAGGGTGTAACGCCCGTCGCCGTCCGGCTCCAACAGGTCGAGGGATTGGGCGGCACGGATCAGCTTGTCCGCGGATGCTTTGGGAAGGCCTGTTCGATCCACGATTTCATCAATCGATGCAGGGGCTTGAGCAAGCTGATCGAACAGATCAAATGTTTGGCAGGCATAAAGAACCTGGGAGTAGGCGAAACCCGCGCAAAGGTCGAAAAGCTGGCGGGCGCGCCGTTCGGCGACCGGCCGGGTCAGTGGAAACCTGGCCGCCCAGCGTTGGAATTTCGGGTCGGCGATGAGGCGGTTGCGGAACGCCAGCCATCGCCCGCGAAAGCCGGCCGGTTGGGCATCGTTGGCTTCGAGGTTGGGGGAGCCCGAGAGGGTTTGGGCGCCCGTCATGCCACGCGGCGTAACTTCTCGGGCAGGAAGCGTTGGGACTCCTCGGTGATCTGCGCTGTAAGGAGGTCCCGGCCCGGGCAATCCGGAATTGAATGGATCGCTTCGCTGACAAGGTTTTTCAACCGCCGGACGGCCTCTTCCAGCCCGTGTTCGTGAACGATATTGGGGCGGTTGTTGGCCGTATCCTGCTGCGTCGGTTTTCCGGTTTCCTCTTCGGTCGAAAACACGTCATGAATGTCGTCGGCGACCTGATAAGCCTCGCCGATGCACATGCCGAGAATCCGCCAGTCGTCGCGGCGCCACCCGGCGGCGGCGCCGCCGGCCATGGTGGCGGCGGCGAAGAGCGCGCCGGTCTTCTCTTGCTGATAGTTGGCGAGGTTGATGCGCTGTTCGGATTCCCAGGCTTGACCGGCGACGATGCCGCGCGGCACACCGACGGATCCGCCGATGATGTCGGTCAGTTCGACCATACGCTCCGGCTTCTTCCGGCAATGCCTGGCCAAAACCTGGAATGCCAGGACGATCAACGCGTCACCGGCCAGCAGCGCCAATTGTTCGCCGAACACGCGATGAACCGCCGGTTTGCCACGGCGCATGTCGGCATTATCGAAACTGGGAAGATCATCATGCACAAGCGAGGCGCAGTGCAGGAATTCGATTGACGCCGCCGCGGCCGAGGCCACGTCCGGTGCGTCGTTGCCGCAGGCGTCCGCAACGGCGAGGCTGAGCCGCGGCCGTATGCGATGACCGCCCGGCAGCACCGCGTAGGTGAGGGCCGTCGTCAAGCCCGGGGGGCATCCTGGATCATCGGCCATGGCCAAAGCCGAGCTAATGGTGGTTGCCAACTTTTGCATCGAGTCCATCGCCGCCTCCCAAAAAAACACGCTTGGATCGGATGTAATAGATTATTGTCACATATTAATGTAAATTAATCTATACACTTTTCTGGAGGGCAATGTGGAGAAACCCTCGATCATCGTCGGCGCGGGTGTCGCGGGGCTGGCCGCCGCCATTGAGTTGGCGGCCCAGGGTCGGCCAGTGGTGCTATTCGAGAAGGCACCCCATCCCGGGGGCAAGATGCGTCAGGTCATGGCGGGCAATGCCGCCATCGATGCCGGACCGACGGTCTTCACCATGCGCTGGGTGTTCGAGGAACTGTTCGAGGGGAGCGGGCGCCGTTTCGACGACTATGTCGCGGCGGAGGCCGCGGAGGTGCTCGCGCGCCATGTTTGGGACGACACCGGTCATCTCGACCTGTTCGCCGACCGAAACCGGTCGGCCGAAGCCATCCGCGCCTTTTCCGGGCCCAGGGACGCGGACAACTTCCTGGCCATGTCCGATGACGCGGGCCGCATCTATCGAACCTTGAAGTCCAGCTACATCAATGCCTCCCGGCCCTCTGTCTTCGATCTGGTCGGACGGGTCGGCCTGACGAATTTCGGCGATCTTTGGAACATCCAGCCCTTCCGCACCTTCTGGCGGGCCATGACCCAGCGGTTCGAAGACCCCCGTCTTCGGCAGCTTTTCGCCCGCTACGCCACCTATTGCGGGGGGTCGCCCTTCAAAACGCCGGCGACCCTCATGCTGGTGGCGCATGTGGAATCCGAAGGCGTTTGGCTGGTCGACGGCGGCATGGCCGCGCTCGCCCATGGCTTGGCCCGTTGTGCCGCCGATCTGGGCGTGGATCTGCGATACGGCAACGGGGTGCAGCGGATCGTCGTTGAAAATGGCCGGGCCGTGGCCGTGATCGCGGCGGACGGCGCGCGCCACGCGGCGCAG
>JANQIJ010000088.1 GCA_028282185.1 Rhodospirillales bacterium | reverse complement strand
GCGCGTCGCGCAGATGGGCGATCACCGGCCCCATGGCGGCATAGGGGCCGCCCTCCGCGTTCGTCGATCCGTTCACCGGTCCGGGCGGCTCGGTCCAGGCCAGGTAATCCGCATGGGCGGCACCGGCCCAATTGTCGCGCCGCCCGCCGCCGCCGTCACCGGCGGCTTCGGCTATATCGCGGAACGCCCGGGCGAACCCCGGCATGCCGGCGTTGATCGCCAGGTCCGGGCGATAGACCCGGCCCAATTCCTCGGCCCCGGGATGGACATGGACCAGCGGTTGCGCCGGTTCCGGAATGTCGATCAGGGAATAGCCGCCGGTGGTCATTTCGCCCAGGCGGGGGCCGACGGCGAGCAACAAGTCCGTCGTTCGCACGCGCTCGGCCAGCTTCGGATTAATGCCGATGCCGACATCGCCGGCGTAAAGCGGGTGGTCGTTGGCGATCAGGTCCTGGCGGCGGAAAGACACGGCGACGGGAATTTGCGCGGCTTCGGCGGCGGCCCGCATGTCGGCCGCCGCGGTTTCGTTCCAGCCGCCGCCGCCTAACACCATCAAGGGCCTCTCGGCCTTGGCCAGCCTGTCTCGCAGGGCCGCCATCTCGGCCGGTCCCGGATGGCCTTGGGCGGCCTCGGCCCGGCCGGGGATGACCGGATCGCCGGGCACGACCTGGCGCAACATGTCTTCCGGCAGGGCCAGGACGACCGGCCCCGGCCGCCCGGCCATGGCCCGGTGAAAGGCCTGACTGACCAATTCGGGAACCCGCGCCGGATCGTCGATCTGCGCCACCCATTTGGCCATTTCGCCGAACATCCGGCGGTAGTCGATTTCCTGGAAAGCCTCGCGTTCGATCTGGTCGCGGGCGACCTGGCCGATGAACAGGACCATCGGCGTGGAATCCTGAAACCCGATATGCACGCCGGCGGACGCGTTGGTGGCGCCCGGCCCGCGGGTTACGAAACAGACCCCCGGCCGACCTGTCATCTTGCCGTCGGCTTCGGCCATGATCGCGGCGCCGCTTTCCTGGCGGCAAATCACGAACTCGATCTCCGGCGCGTCGACCAGGGCGTCAAGCACCGCCAGATAGCTCTCGCCGGGGACCCCGAAAGCGCGGTCGACGCCATTGGCCTGAAGCGTTTCGACCAACAGTTCGGCGCCTGTCCGACCCGCGCCCGCGGCCTCGGGTGTCGCTTTGCCTTGGCTCATCTCGTCTCCCTTTCGGCCGCTCGCCGCTCGTTCCGTGGTCCCGTCTTCAACCGGCCTGTCATAGCGAAACATCGGCCCCGGGGAAAGTCGTCGGCTTTGACTTTCCTCCGTCCCGCCGATGGTTCTAAGATGCCGGCCAGCGACCAACGCGAACAGGGAGAGAGAGCAATGAGCGGCAAGGAAATTACCATCGCGGCCCAAGAAGGCGGCGAATTCATGGGCTATCTGGCGATGCCGGAAAGCGGATCAGGTCCCGGCATCGTGGTGATCCAGGAGATCTTCGGCGTCAACGACGTAATGCGGGAGATCACCGATCAGATGGCGGCCGACGGCTACGTTGCGCTGTGTCCTGACATCTTCTGGCGCCAGGAACCGGGCATTCAATTGACGGACAAGACGGAAGCCGAATGGGCCCGGGCGTTCGAACTTTTCAACGGTTTCGACCTGGACAAAGGGGTCGAGGATCTGGAAGTGACGGTCCAGGCGCTGCGTCGGGTCGACGGTTGCAGCGGCAAGGTCGGCAGCGTCGGGTTCTGCCTGGGGGGCCGTCTGGCCTTCCTCACGGCGACGCGGACCAGCGCCGACGCGGCGGTCAGCTACTATGGCGTGATGCTGACCGAACACCTGGAGGAGACGGTCAAGGTGCCGGCGTTGTTGCATGTGGCGACCGAGGACGAATTCGTGCCCAAGGATCAGCAGGCGGCGGTTCATGCCGGTTTGGACGGCAATCCTTTGGTCACGATCCATGATTACGAGGGCCAGGACCACGCCTTCGCCCGGGTCGGCGGCGCCCATTTCGATCAGGCCTCGGCCGACCTGGCGCGCGACCGGACCCTCGATTTCTTCAAGCAGCATTTGGCCTGACGGGCCGGCGCGCCCGGTCGATCGAATCGCCAAAAGTCGATCGAATCGCCAAAATAAAGTGAAAAAACACCGGCCAGTGATTGTCATCACAGCGCGCTTTGTCGGGGCCGCCTATAACGGATGACAGATGAGATTCACTCTTACACTCCACTCCGGGTCGACACCGTCGCCCCGGAGTTTTTTTGTTCTTTTCGGGGTCGGCACGGCCTCCCGCCTATTTTAGGCCCGCCTATTTTAGGATTGTGGCGCGCGATTGATCTGGATCACGGCAAGACTGGTGAAATTCCCCTAAGGTTGGCCACAGATGAGGTTGTCTCCTACCCTTCGACGCCGGGCGGAAGCCCGGTGTTTTTCTTTGTTCGCGATTGTTTCCCTTGCCGGCC
Source organism: Rhodospirillales bacterium (assembly GCA_028282185.1). Lineage (GTDB taxonomy): Bacteria > Pseudomonadota > Alphaproteobacteria > Rhodospirillales > Casp-alpha2 > UBA1479. Next base: position 4,937 of record JANQIJ010000088.1, on the reverse strand, counting down.
CGGGCGTAAGAGCGGAACTTCGGCTATGGTCGCCATGGGCGCCTTGACCTCGCCCACCTCTGCCAGCCACTCCAAGCGGGCTTTCGCGACGCTTGAAGGAAGGCTAGAATTGGCCGGTCGTTAACCATAGTTGTCGACCCATGGCCATGACCCCAGCATCCCCGCCGAGAGCCGATCCGCGGTCCGATCCGACCGGCGCTCCGGATTTCAGCCCGGCCATTCTGGACGCACCCAAGATCGGCGGGATCAATCCCGCGCTGCGTCAACGGGTGCATCAATTGGTCGAGAGCTATCCTCAGGAAACCATCCGGGTGATCCGCGAATGGATGACCGAGGGGCCGGCCGGCGGGACCGTCCACCGCCGCCATTGAGGCTGGGCGAACAAGCGACCGTTTGCAAATCCGCCGAAGCCGGGTAAAACGCCCTGCCGATCCCTAGCAGGAGCCTCTCCGTGCCAGAACCGCTCACACCCGACGCCTTGAAGGATGCCGCAACCTACCGCCATTGGACCGACGTCTCGATCCGGTTTTCCGATCAGGACGCCAATGCGCACGTCAACAACACCGCCTTCGCGATCTATGCCGAAGCCGGCCGGGTCGACTACCTACGGGCCGTTCGCCGCCATTTGGCGCTGGACACCAAGGCGGTGCTCGCCAGCGTCAATCTGAGCTACATCAACCAGCTGTATTATCCGGGTACGGTGCGGGTGGGGACCCGGTTGACCCGACTTGGCGGTAAATCCTTTACCTTGTCCCAGGGCCTGTTCGCCGGCGATCAAGTCGTCGCCACGTCGGAATCGGTGCTGGTGTTTTTCGATTATGCGGCCAACCGAAGCATCCCCGTGCCCGATGCTTTGCGCCAAGCCTTCGATGCCGGGGCGCGCCTGACCGGCGATTAGCCGCCGCCGGCCGCCGATCCCGGCGTAAGAAGAACTTCATTAAACCGCAACGCAAACGCGTGCACCGAATAATCGAATTATTCCAATAAGTTGGATTTGATGTCCCTGTTTCGGCCCGGATCCTTCGGGCGGGCCTGGACATAAGTCATATTGTGCGCCTGCGAAATCCCGTGCTGAGTGCCGAAACCAGTCACCGGTGTCGTCCGTTGCGCATGGGCTTAGCCGGTCCCGCCACGCATCGGGTGGCGCCAGTCAACCGCACGACCATTGGAACGGGCCGACGAAGACAACCGCTAACGGCAACATCACATCGGGCGCCGAATCCCGGAATTCCACGCTTGGATCCAGGGGCGCGGCAAAAAAGACGAGGTCAGTATGTTCCTGAACCGCTTTTCCATCGCCACCCGTATTTTCGCGGGGTTCGCCGCGACCATCTTCATTCTGATCGCCGTTGGCGCAGTCGTGACAGTCCAGTTCAAGGGTATCCATGAAGACAGCGAGACCATGGCCCGGGACGTGCAGATCGTCGGCGTGACCAAGGGATACGCTTTCTTGCTCTATGAATTGGGCAACCGGGTGACCCGGTTCCAGGAAACCAAATCCGACGCCGATCTGAAAGCGACGGAAAACGCGACCGCGGCAGCGGAAGCGCAGGCGGCCCGTGTGGCCGCGTTCCTGGTCAGCGATGGCCAAGCGGAATTGGCGGAAGAGTTGCAGATGCGAACCACGGATTTGCGGGAAAAGCTGGCGGATATGATCCGTCGCGTGTCCGGAGACCGCGAAGGTGCCGAAGTCATCCTCTTGGGCGCCAACGCCTTGCCCCAGACGGCCACCGCCTTGGCCGACTTCGTGAAAAGTCTCGATCATTCAAAGGCCGGGCCATTGGCGGCGCGGGTCTTGGCGGAATCGAAGGCGGCGGTCACGGCCGGCCTCAGCCTGGCGGTGACTCGCGACTTGAGCCAGATGGAGGCGACCCGCGCGACCATCAGCAAGTTCGGTGACACCGTTCAGGAAACGCGCGCCCTGATGCGGGAACTGAAACTGCCCAGGCGCGAACAACGGGTCGCCAGGTTCGCCGGCCGTGATGTGGACAACCTGCGCGACGGCGTCGCCAGTTTCTCCGGCAGCTTGCAGGGCGTCGCCGATTCGCAAGACATGTTTCAAAAGGCGCTCAACGGATTGAAGGACAAAATGTCCAACTTGCGCAACCTCGCCGTTGAAAGCCAAACGGCGAGCCTGGACGTCTTGGCGTCTTCCGCAAATAGCTCGATGCGGTCCAGCATTATCATGGCGGTCGCGGGGGGACTCCTGGCCATCGCCTTGGCCTCGTTGCTCGGCCGCAGCATCGTCCATCCGATCCGCAAGCTGCACCGGGAGGTCGCGGAAATGACCGAAGACACGGGCGCGCTTGCCGCCGGAAAAGGCAACGCCGACGAAGTCATGCAATTGACCGGCGCCTTCGCGCAGTTCCGCGAACAGCAGCGCGCCGCCGAGGGCCTACGCCGCGAGCGTGAGCGTGAACAGGCGCAGCAGACCGAGCGAGCGACCGTGATCGCCGGTATGACGTCGGACTTCGACGCCCAGGTAACGCACGTTTTCGAGACTTTTGGGTCCTGCATCGAGCGCATGGGTGATACGGCGGCGAGCATGAACGAGAACGCCGACCGGACGGCGGAACAGGCTGTCACCATGTCATCGGCGACGGAAGAGGCGACCTCGAATTTCCAATCCGTCGCCACGGCAGCCGACGAAATGTCCGCCTCGTTCGCCGAGATCGACGCGCAGGTTCGCCTGTCGACGGAGAAGGTCAACGAAGCCGTGTCGGAAAGTCGCCGGGCCGGCGGCCAGGTGACGGAATTGGCGAAATCCGCCGACCGCATCGGCGACGTCGTGCAACTGATCAACGACATCGCCGAGCAGACCAATCTTTTGGCGCTGAACGCGACCATTGAGGCTGCGCGCGCCGGAGAGGCCGGCAAGGGCTTCGCTGTCGTGGCCAGCGAGGTCAAGAGCCTGTCCCGTCAAACGGCCAAGGCGATCGAGGACATCGAACGGCTGGTCCGCTCGGTCCAAGGCGCGACCCGCGACAGCGTCAAGGTGATCGAAACGGTGACCGGCCGGGTCAACGAAGTGGCCGGCGTCGCCGAGGGGATTTCCCAGGCAATCCAGGATCAGGTCCGCGTAACCCGGGAAATCGCCCAGAGCGTGGAGAGCGCGACCAAACGGGCGTCCACGGCGACGGAAAGCATCGCTTCGGTGTCCGAGGCGGCGCGGGCGTCCGGCGTCGTCGCCAACGACGTGCTCGATACCTCGCGCGAATTGGAACGCGTTTCGGGCGATCTGCGCAGGGTCATTCAGAAGTTCCTGGGTGACGTTCAGACCGCCTAGGCAGCCCGTTCCCGTCGATCTTTCCGCGGCTTGCCCGAGCACTTCGGCCGTGGCGCCAGGCGAAACCCCCTGGTCAAGGGCGGCCCAATTGGTTATCCCGCCAAGCATCGCATTCCCGTTGGAGAAACCGCCATGTTTTGGGACATGAAAACCAGGGACCACAGCCTGCCGCGCAATCCGTTCAAGTCCTGCGTCGTGCCGCGGCCGATCGGTTGGATCAGTTCGATCAGCCCCACGGGCGATGTCAATCTGGCGCCTTACAGCTATTTCAACGCTTGCGGCGAAGACCCCTGCATGGTGATGTTCTCCGGCAGCCTGCGACCCGAGGGCGGGTTCAAGGACACGGTCGCCAACGTCGAAAGCCAGGGCGAATTCGTCGCCAACATCGCGACCTGGGATTTGCGCGAGGAAATGAACCAGTCGAGCGCGGCCTTGCCCGCCGGCCAGGACGAAACCGCCTTCGCCGGGCTGGATACGGAACCGGCCCGACTGGTCACGCCGCCCCGAATCAAGGGCTCGCCGATCCATCTCGAATGCGTCTATCACACGACCGTGGTGATGCCGTCGGACAGCGGCGGGGAAGGAAACCATGTGGTCTTCGGCCGGGTTCTCGGCATCCATATCGACGACGTGGTCTTGACCGACGGCTTCATCGATATGGCCAAGGTCAAGCCGATCGCCCGCCTTGGCTACATGGATTACACACGGGTCGATCTGGTTTTCGCCATGGGCCGACCCAAGGTCGAAGCCGTCGAATAGCGGCCGAACGGATCCGCCGACCGCTTGTGGCGGCGGCCGTATCCCAGACCTAACCGGTGCGTTTCAATCGGATCAGTTCGTGGACCGACACCTGCGGAAAGATGCCGGGCGCGCCCTCGCGATACAGCATGATCACGCCGTTGCGGATATCAGGGAAGCCGTCCCGTGTATCGTCGTATTTGCGCAGTTCCAGGAAAACGGTTTTCCGGGTCACCCGGTCGAGCGCCCGCCATATCATCGTCGGGTTGTCGCGCCTTTCTTGGCTGAAGGGCGCGACCGAGCGGGTCACGGTCTTCGATGGCGGGCCGTAGCGACGGACCATCCAGTCGGCGATGTCGTTGAACCCTTCCGCTTGGAAGACCACCTGCATGCGGGTCGGAACCCCATCGTCGAAACGGACGATCGCCCCGGTTCCCGTGTACAGCACGGTGGAGACCAGAAAGCGTGCCTCCAGGAACGCCGGCCATTGCAGGTCGGTGATGCAGAATTGGGTCCGGCCGCCGGTTTTTTCGACGCAGGCCGGCGGCTCGCCCTCGGTTCCCTTGGCGTCTTCCGGCACGAAGGTGTTGTACAGGCTGGTCCCGGTGCCAAGCGACAGGGTGACGTTTTCCAGTGTTCCGCCTTGATTGGCGAGGGCGCTGGCCGGCGGCCCGTCGCCGCTTTGCCGTGCCCCGACCGGCGCCTGCACGATCTTGCCGTCGGCCATTTCGATGCGCGTCACGGGCCAGGCGGTGGCCGGGCTGGCCCCCGGCGGAACATCGCCGAGCAAGTCGTTGGCCGCGTCGCCTTCCAATCCGGCGCGGAACGACGCTGGTGTGATATAGGCGCCCGCTAGGTCCTGTAGGGGCGGCGCCTGCCCCGGCAGGACCACGGGCAGGGTCCAGGCGGTGGG
>JANQIJ010000373.1 GCA_028282185.1 Rhodospirillales bacterium | reverse complement strand
ATCCGGCGCAATACCGCCGCCGCCTGGACACCTTCGATTTCGACATGGTGGTTGGCACCTTCGGCCAGTCGCTCTCGCCCGGCAACGAACAACGCTCGTTCTGGGGGTCGACCTCGGCCGAGCAGGAGGGCGGGCGCAATCTGATCGGCATCAAGTCGCTGGCGATCGACCAGTTGATCGAGAAACTGATCGCCGCGCCGGACCGCGAGGCCCTGGTGACCGCGACCCGGGCGCTCGACCGGGTGTTGCAATGGGGTCACTACCTGATTCCCCATTTCCATGCCCATTACGACCGCATCGCCTATTGGGACAAGTTCGGCAAGCCGGCCAAGACACCGATCCAGGGCAGCCAGTTCATGACCTGGTGGGTCGACCGGGAGAAGGCGGCGACCCTGCCCGAACGCCGCAGGGCGAGCCGCAAGTGACCTTGCCGTTACCTTAGCAAGGCCGGTGGCGGAACGCCGCCGGCCCGCGTATCATCGCCGCCATGTTCGCCTATATCCTGAGACGCCTGTTGCTGATCCCGCCGACGTTGCTCGGCATCATGATCATCAACTTCGCGGTCGTGCAGATCCTGCCCGGCGGCCCGGTGGAGCAGTTGATTTCCCAGCTGACCGGCGAGGCCGTGGATTCCACCGCCCGCGTCGGCGGCGAAGCGGGCAGCGAGGTTGCCGGCGACCAGGCCGCCGGGCCGCAACCGGGCGATCAGGGCGGGGTCGCCGCCAAGTATCGCGGCGCCCAGGGCCTGCCGCCGGAAATCATCGAGGATTTGGAAAAGCGTTTCGGTCTGGACAAGCCGGCGCATGAACGCTTCTGGCTGATGATGAAGCGGTATTTGACCTTCGATTTCGGCGACAGCTATTTCCGCGACCAGTCGGTCACCGAATTGGTCCTGGATAAGATGCCGGTCTCCATCTCGTTGGGCCTCTGGACGACCTTGCTGGTCTATCTGATCTCGATCCCGCTGGGCATCGCCAAGGCGGTGCGCGACGGATCGAAGTTCGATGTTTGGACGTCCGGTGTGGTGATCTTCGGCAACGCCGTGCCCGGTTTTCTGTTCGCCATCATGCTGATCGTGCTGTTCGCCGGCGGTCGCTATTTGGATTGGTTCCCGCTGCGGGGATTGGTGTCCGACAATTTCGACGAACTCTCGACCCTCGAACAGATCAAGGACTATTTCTGGCACCTGACCCTGCCGATCCTGTCCATGGTGATCGGCGGCTTCGCCGGCCTGACCATGCTGACCAAGAACTCGTTCCTCGATCAGATCCATCAGCAATACGTGATCACCGCCCGGTCCAAGGGCTTGACCGAGAAGCAGGTGCTTTACGGGCATGTCTTCCGCAACGCCATGTTGATCGTCATCGCCGGTTTCCCCGCCGCCTTCATCGGCATCCTGTTCACCGGCTCATTGCTGACGGAGATTATTTTCTCCCTGGACGGTTTGGGCCTGCTCGGCTTCGACGCGGCGCTGACCCGCGACTATCCGGTGATGTTCGCGACCTTGTATTTCTTCACGCTTTTGGGCCTGGTCATGGGGATCATCGGCGACGTCATGTACCACATCATCGATCCGCGGATCGATTTCGAAGCGAGGGAGGTCTAGGCCGTGTCCCCCGACGCGATCACGGTGGCGGAGGAAACGCTGCCGCCGCCCGCGCCCGAGCGGCGGTTCCTGGGCGTCCGCATTACGCCCCTGACGGAGCGGCGCTTGGCCAACTTCCGACGCAATACCCGGGGCTTCGTCTCGCTTTGGGTGTTCCTCGGCCTGTTCTTCGTCTCGCTGTTCGCCGAATTGATCGCCAACGACAAACCGATCCTGGTCTGGTACGACGGCCGTGCCTATTTCCCGGTGGTCGAGGCCTATGCCGAAACCGAATTCGGCGGCGAATTCGCCACCGAAGCCGATTACCGCGACGCGTTCGTCCAAGACCTGATCAACGAGAAGGGCTGGATGATCTGGCCGCTGATCCCCTACAGCTATGACACGGTGATCGCCGACCTGCCGTCGCCGGCGCCGTCGCCGCCGTCGGCAGACAACTGGCTCGGGACCGACGACCAGGGCCGCGACGTGGTCGCCCGGATGATCTACGGGTTCCGTATTTCCGTGCTGTTCGGTCTGACGCTCACGGTGATCAGTTCGATCATCGGCATCGGCGCCGGGGCGGTGCAGGGTTATTTCGGCGGTTGGCTCGATTTGATCGCCCAGCGTTTCATCGAAATCTGGGCCGGCTTGCCCATGCTCTATTTGCTGATCATCCTGGCCAGCGTCGTCACACCCAGTTTCTGGTGGCTTTTGGGCCTGATGCTGTTGTTCAGTTGGATGGGTCTGGTCGGCGTGGTCCGGGCCGAATTCCTGCGGGCGCGCAATTTCGACTATGTCCGCGCGGCACGGGCGCTCGGCGTGTCGGACGGGGTGATCATGTTCAAACACGTCCTGCCCAATGCCATGGTGGCGACCCTGACCTTCTTGCCCTTCATCCTGTCGGGCTCGATCACGACATTGACCTCGCTCGACTTCCTGGGGTTCGGTTTGCCGGTCGGCTCGCCGTCCCTGGGCGAATTGTTGAACCAGGGCAAGAACAACCTGCAGGCCCCATGGCTCGGGTTCACGGCGTTCTTCTCCTTGGCCGTGATGCTGTCCCTGTTGGTCTTCATCGGCGAAGCCGTGCGCGATGCCTTCGACCCCCGGAAGGTGTTCAAATGAGCAAGCTTCTGGAAATTCTCGATCTCGAAACGACCTTCGGCGAAGGGGACGGCGCGGTGCGGGCCGTGCGCGGCGCGACGCTCGCCGTCGACCGGGGCGAAAGCCACGCCCTGGTCGGCGAGTCGGGATCGGGCAAGTCGGTGACCGCGTTGTCGGTCATGCAGCTCTTGCCCTATCCCCTGGCGCGCCATCCCGCGGGCTCGATCACCTTCGACGGCCAGGAACTGGTCGGCGCCCCGGGCGCGACGATGCGCGATATTCGCGGCAACAAGATCGCGATGATCTTTCAGGAGCCGCTGACCTCGCTGAACCCGCTGCATTCCGTCGAAAAGCAGATTTCCGAGGTTCTGTTCCTGCACCAATTGATGACGCCCAAGCAGGCCCGCGCCCGGGTCCTGGAACTCCTGGATCTGGTCGGTTTGACCGAAGCCGCGGCGTCGCGCCTGCACGCTCTGCCGCATGAGTTTTCCGGCGGCCAGCAGCAGCGCATCATGATCGCCATGGCGCTGGCCAACGATCCCGACCTGTTGATCGCCGACGAGCCGACGACGGCGCTGGACGTCACCATCCAGGCCCAGGTTCTGAAGCTGATGAAGGACCTGCAGCAGCGTTTGGGCATGGCCATGTTGCTGATCACCCATGACCTGGGCATCGTCCGCCGGATGGCCGATACGGTCTCGGTCATGAACGGTGGCGAAATCGTCGAGCAGGGCGCGACGCGGGATGTCTTCGAACGCCCGCGACACGGCTATACGCAGCACCTTCTGGCGGCCGAGCCCCGGGGCCGGACCGAGCCGGCGGACCCGGACGCGCCCGAGGTCATGGCCGGGCGTGACGTCAAGGTCTGGTTTCCGGTGAAGAAGGGGCTACTGCGCCGCACGGTGGCGCATATCAAGGCGGTCGACGGCATTTCCCTGGAGGTCCGCCGGGGCCATACCCTGGGCGTCGTCGGCGAATCCGGTTCGGGCAAATCGACCCTGGGCCGGGCCCTGTTGCGCCTGGAACGGTCCGAAGGCGCGATCCTGTTCGGCGGCCAAGACATCCAGGGCTGGCAGTTCAAGAAAATGCGGCCGTTGCGCCGGGAAATGCAGATCGTCTTTCAGGACCCCTTCGGCAGTTTGAGCCCGCGGCTTTCCGTCGGCCAGATCATCGAGGAAGGCCTGATCGTCCACGGGGTCGGTGCGAGTTACGAAGAACGCCGTCGGATCGTCGGCGCCGCCTTGGAAGAGGTCGGCCTGGAAGCCGGCATGCAGGACCGCTACCCGCATGAGTTTTCCGGTGGCCAGCGACAGCGCATCTCGATCGCCCGGGCGTTGGTCCTGAAACCCAAGTTCATCGTCCTGGACGAGCCCACATCGGCGCTCGACATGTCGGTTCAGGCGCAGATCGTCGACCTGTTGCGCGACCTGCAGGCCAAGCACGACCTGGCCTATCTGTTCATTTCCCACGACCTGAAAGTGGTTCGCGCGGTCAGCCACGAAATCGCCGTGATGCGCGGCGGCCGTGTCGTTGAATTCGGCCCGACGGACCAGATCATGGACGATCCGCGGGATCCGTACACCAAAGCCTTGATGGCGGCCGCCTTCGAAATGAAGGCGGACGAGACCGGCGTGGTTTCCAGCTGACCGTGAGTCCGGCCCGCCCCGCGGGACCCCGGCGGTCCGCCGCCGCTGGTTCCGTTTGCCAGTCCGGCGATAATCGGATAGCAATCGATCCGTCCTGATCCCCTGCCCTCAGCCGTGACGACGAGGTTCCCATGCCGATCCTGCTGTTCATGTCCGAAGCCGACAATGCCGACCGTTGGCGCGATGCCATGGTCGAAAAGCTCCCCGGCATCGAATTTCGTGTCTGGTCCGCCGATCCGGCGGCGGATGAAACCGGCGACCCGGCCGAGATCGATTACGCCCTGGTATGGAAACCTCGGCCCGGCGTGCTCAAGGGTCTCGTCAACCTACGAGCCATCCTCTCCCTTGGCGCCGGGGTCGATCATCTGGTCACGGATCCGGAATTGCCCGCGCATGTGCCGGTGGTCCGCTTGGTCGACCGGTGCCTGACCCAGGGGATGAGCGAGACGGTGATCTATTGGGTGATCCATTTCCACCGCAAGATGGGGGTCTATGCCCGGTTCGCGCGGGATGGCATCTGGAAGAAGATGCGACAGGCCGACGCCGAGCGTCTGCGCGTCGGCATCCTGGGCCTGGGCGAATTGGGTGGCGATGCGGCCCGCAAACTGGTGCCGCTTCACTACCAGGTCGCCGGTTGGAGCCGCCGCCCGAAAGAGATCGCCGGCGTCGCGTGCTTCCATGGTGACGATCAGTTGATCCCCTTTCTCAACCGCACCGACATCCTGGTCTGTCTGCTGCCGCTGACCCCGGAGACGGCGGGGATCATCGACGCCCGGACCCTGGCGGCTCTTCCCGCCGGCGCCCATGTCGTCAACTGCGCGCGCGGTGGTCATGTGGTCGATGAGGATTTGTTGGCGGCCCTGGACGCGGGACATATCGCCGGCGCGGCGTTGGACGTGTTCCATGTGGAACCCCTGCCCGCCGACCATCCCTACTGGACCCATCCCAAGGTTGAGATCACGCCTCATGTGGCAAGTTTGACCGTGCCCCATTCGGCGGCGGAATGGATGGTTCGGAACATCCAGCGGATCGAAGCCGGCGAGCCGCCGTTCAACACCGTCGACGGCGCGCGCGGGTACTGATCCCCGGGCCGCCCGCCCGGCGGCCGGCGAGGCGTTGCCCGGCGCCCGCCGGCGTCAAATGATCCCATGGACGACCGCCAGCAAGGCGACGCCCAAGAGGATCCGGTAAATCACGAAGGGCGCGAAGGTGGACCGCTTGAGCCAGGCCATCATCAGGGCGATGGCGATCAACGCCGAAATGAACGCCAGACCGGCGGCGATGAAGGCGTCGGCAGTCAATTCAGCGTTGCCTGCTTGGTAGAGTTCCCAGCCCTTGAGGCCGCCGGCGCCGAAGATCGCCGGGATCGACAGCAGCATGGAAAACCGGGCCGCGTCGCGTCGCTCCATGCCGAGGATCCGGCCCGCCGTCATGGTGATGCCGGAGCGCGATGTGCCGGGGATCAGGGCCAGGGCCTGGGCCAGGCCGATGATCAAGGCGTCCGAGACTTCCAGGTGCTCCATGCGCCTGAGCGTCATGCCGATGTTGTCGGCCAGGTATAGCAGGATGCCGCCGCCCAGGGTCGCCCAGGCGATGACTTCCAGGCTGCGAATGCCCGCCGGCATGTAATGGTTCAAGGCGAAACCGGCGCCGATCACCGGCAAGGTGGCGACGATCACCAGGGCCGCCAGCTTGCCCCCTTTGTCGCGTCGCCCGCGCAAGACCCGGGTCAGGCCGACCAGCATTTCCCAGATGTCCCGCCACAGATAGATCACCACGGCGCCCAGGGCGCCGACATGCACGGCGACGTCCAGGGCCAAGCCCTGGTCCGGCCAGTGCAGCAGCCTCGGCGCCAACACCAAGTGGCCGGACGAAGAGACCGGCAGGAACTCGGTGATCCCCTGGATCAGGGCTAGAACAACAAGATGTAGTGTCGGCACGCGAGGCCTCCCTCGACACTTGGGTCTTCTAGCGGATCGGCCGCGCGCTGCCAAGGGCCCGTCGCAGGCGGGTCACATCCTTTTGACCCACCTCGTCAGGGCCGGATCGGACATACTTTCTGACCTATTTGCTCTATTTTTGTTTGGCGATGGCAGTCCGGATTGCTATCTAAAGGGTCCTTCAAAAAACCTGCGATAGGAACACTCCGCATGAGCCAGCACTCACGGCGCAATGGTTATGGACTGCCCATTGGCGAGGGACTTTACGATCCCGATAATGAGCATGACGCATGCGGTTTCGGCTTCATGGCCGACATCAACAACGAACCGCGCCATGAGATCGTCCATCAGGCCTTGGAGATTGTTCAGCACCTGGACCACCGTGGCGCGATCGGCGCCGATCCGTTGGCCGGTGACGGCGCCGGCATCCTGATCCAACAGCCCGACGCCTTCATCCGCAAGGTCTTCGGCCAACAAGGGATCGAGGTCCCGGCCAAGGGCGATTATGCGGTCGGGATGGTTTTCCTGCCGCGTGAACACGGTCAGCGCGATCTGGCCGTCGCCGCGATCGAGAAAACGGTCAAGCGGGAAGGCCAGGTTCTGTTGGGCTGGCGCGATGTGCCGACGGACAACACCGTGCTTGGCGAAACCGTCAAGCCGAATGAACCCGTGATCCGTCAGGTCCTGATCCAGCGCGGCGAGGCGACGCCGGACGAAGCGGCGTTCCAGCGCAAACTCTATGTCATCCGCAAGCAGGCCCATCACGCGCTTTGGGACAAGGACGAAGGGGCCTGGGAAAACTTCTACATGCCGTCGCTGAACGCCCGGACCATCGTCTTCAAGGGCATGGTTCTGGCGCCCAACCTGTCCAAATATTACCTGGATTTCCAGGATCCGGCCTTCGCCACGGCGATCGCCCTGTTTCACCAGCGGTTCTCGACCAACACGTTCCCAAGCTGGCGTCTGGCCCAGCCGTTCCGTTTCCTCTGCCACAACGGCGAAATCAACACGCTGCGCGGCAATGTGAACTGGATGAACGCCCGGCGCCATAACATGAAGTCGAGGATTCTCGGCGACGACCTGGAGAAGCTCTGGCCGCTGATCGGCGACGGATCGTCCGACAGCGCCACCTTCGACAACGCGCTCGAGCTTCTGGTCATGGGCGGCTATTCGCTCTCCCATGCGATGATGCTGATGATCCCGGAGGCCTGGAACAACAACCCGCTGATGGAACCCAAGCGGCGCGCGTTCTATGAGTATTATTCGGCCTTGATGGAGCCCTGGGACGGCCCGGCGGCCATGGCTTTTACCGACGGCAAGCAGATCGCCGCGACCTTGGACCGCAACGGCCTGCGGCCGGCGCGCTATATCGTGACCGACGACGGCCTCGTCGTCATGGCGTCGGAAGTTGGCGTGCTGCCGATCCCGGAAGCGAAGATCGTCCAGAAATGGCGCTTGCAGCCCGGCAAGATGCTGCTCGTCGACTTGGAGCAGAACCGGATCATTTCGGATGAGGAATTAAAGTCGGATCTGGCCAGCGAATATCCCTACCAGGAATGGCTCGATCAGTCGCAGATTCAACTGGTCGACCTGCCGGCGGAAATCGGCCCCATGCCCCCGGATCCGCTGACCCTTTTGAACCTGCAGCAGGCCTATGGTTACAACCGGGAGGATCTGAAATTCTTCCTTGAGCCCATGGCCGAGCAAGGACAGGACCCGGTCGGTTCCATGGGGCGGGACATTCCCCTGGCGTCGCTCTCGGACAAGCCCCGCCTGCTCTACGATTATTTTTTTCAGAATTTCGCCCAGGTGACCAATCCGCCGATCGACCCGATCCGCGAGGAACTGGTGATGTCCTTGGTCAGTTTCATCGGCCCGCGTCCGGACTTGCTGGACCTTGGGTCCGGCGGCACCCACAAGCGGCTGGAGGTTGAGCAACCGATCCTGTCGAATACGGACTTGGAGCGTATCCGTCGCATCGAAAACCACGTCGACGGCGAATTCCGCACCTATACCCTGGATATCTGCTATCCCAAGTCGGGGCCCGACCGCCAAACCATGGCACAGGCCGTCGACCGCATCTGCCGCGCGGCGGAGAAAGTGGTGCGCGACCAGGGCTACAACATCATCATTCTGTCCGATCGCGGCATGGACGCGGAACACGTCGCCATCCCGGCCTTGCTGGCGACCGGCGCGGTCCATCACCACCTGATCCGCGAGGGGCTGCGCACCGATGTCGGCCTGGTGGTCGAAACCGGTGAGGCCCGCCGAGTGCACGATTTCTGCTTGCTGGCGGGTTACGGCGCCGAGGCGATGAACCCCTATCTGGCCTTCGACACGATCTCCAATTTCGTCGCAGAGCGCAGCAACGGCCTGAGCGAGCAGAAGGCCCATGCGCAATACATCAAGGCCGTCGACAAGGGCATGTTGAAGGTCATGTCGAAGATGGGGATTTCCACCTATCAGTCCTACTGCGGGGCGCAAATTTTCGACGCCGTCGGCCTGTCGACGGATTTCATCGACGCCTATTTCACCAAGACGGCGACCAAGGTCGAGGGCGCGGGGCTCGGCGAAATCGCCGAGGAGACCGAACGCCGCCACGACTTGGCTTTCGGCGACGCGCCGCTCTATCGCGGCGACCTGGACGTCGGCGGGGACCTGGCGTTCCGCATCCGCGGCGAGGAGCATGTCTGGACGCCGGAAACCATCGGCACGCTGCAGCATGCCTGCCGCTCCGGCAACTACCGGCAATTCAAGGCGTTCTCCAAGAAGGTCAATGACCAGACCGGCAAGTTGAAGAACCTGCGCGGCTTGTTCAAGCTGAAGCCCGTGGGCAAACCGGTGCCGCTGGATGAGGTCGAGCCGGTCTCGGAAATCGTCAAACGCTTCGCCACCGGGGCCATGTCCTTCGGTTCGATCTCCTGGGAAGCCCATACCACCTTGGCCATCGCCATGAACCGGCTGGGCGGGCGGTCGAACACCGGCGAGGGCGGCGAGGACGAGGTCCGCTATACGCCGCTGCCCAATGGGGATTCGATGCGGTCCCGGATCAAGCAGGTGGCGTCGGGCCGGTTCGGCGTGACCACCGAATACCTGTCCCAGTCGGACGACATCCAGATCAAGATGGCCCAGGGGGCCAAGCCCGGTGAAGGCGGCCAGTTGCCCGGCCACAAGGTCGACGAATGGATCGCCCGGGTGCGGCATTCGACCCCGGGGGTCGGCCTGATCTCGCCGCCGCCGCACCACGACATCTATTCCATCGAGGACCTGGCGCAGTTGATCCACGATCTGAAGAACGTCAATCCGGCAGCCCGGATTTCCGTCAAGCTGGTGTCGGAGGTCGGGGTCGGCACCGTGGCTGCCGGCGTTTCCAAGGCCTATTCCGATCACGTAACGATTTCCGGCCATGACGGCGGCACCGGCGCCAGCCCCCTGACCTCGATCCTCAACGCCGGCGGGCCGTGGGAACTGGGCCTGGCGGAAACCCATCAGACCCTGGTGATGAACGCGCTTCGAGGCCGCATCGCGGTACAGGTCGACGGCGGCCTGCGGACCGGTCGCGACGTCGTTGTCGGTGCGCTGTTGGGGGCCGACGAGTTCGGTTTCGCCACGGCGGCGCTGATCTCCGAAGGCTGCATCATGATGCGCAAGTGCCACCTCAACACCTGTCCGGTGGGCGTGGCGACGCAGGACCCCGAACTGCGCAAGCGCTTCACCGGCGCGCCGGACCATGTGGTCAATTACTTCACCTTCGTCGCCGAGGAAGTGCGTGAACTGATGGCCGAACTGGGTTTCCGCAAGGTCGATGAGATGATCGGCCGGCGGGACGCGCTCGACACGGTCGGCGCCATCGATCACTGGAAGGCCCACGGCATCGACCTGTCGAAGCTTCTGGCACCGGTCAAGCCGGCCCCCGGGGTCGCGACCTACAACTGCGAGGTCCAGGACCACCGCCTGGAGCGCGCCCTGGACAATCAACTGATCGAGCAAGCCTTCGAGGCCATCGAGAACGGCACGCCGGTGTCGCTCGAATTCCCGATCCAGAACATCAACCGCACGGTCGGCGCGATGATGTCCGGGCGGATTGCCAAACGCCATGGCCATAAGGGCCTGGCTGAGGACACGATCCATGTGAAGTTTACCGGCAACGCCGGGCAGAGCTTCGGTGCCTGGCTGTCTCGGGGCGTCAGCTTCGAATTGGCGGGCGATGCCAACGACTATGTCGGCAAGGGGCTGTCCGGTGGCCGGATCGCGGTCTATCCCCATGCCGACAGCCCCCTGGTGCCGGAAGACAACATCATCATCGGCAACACGGTGCTCTATGGTGCGATTTCCGGGGAATGCTATTTCCGGGGGATTGCCGGCGAACGTTTCGCGGTGCGCAATTCGGGTGCTTCGGCGGTCGTCGAAGGCTGCGGCGATCACGGTTGCGAATACATGACCGGTGGCATCGTCGTCGTCATCGGCGAGACCGGCCGTAACTTCGCCGCCGGCATGTCCGGCGGCATCGCCTATGTCCTGGACGAAGCGGGGCGGTTCGAGACGCTCTGCAACATGGGCCAGGTGGAACTGGAGGCGATTGACCCGAACGAGGCCGACGACGGTAAGATCGACGTGGCCGAAGATCCGAACCGGTTCGACGCTCGGCGTCTTAAGGGTCTGATTGAAAACCATCACCGCTACACCGGCTCGACCGTGGCCAAGGATATCCTCGACAACTGGGAGGCCTGCCTATCCAAGTTCGTCAAGGTCATGCCCGTCGATTACCGCCGGGCGCTGAAGGAAATGCAGGAACGCCGCGCGGCCGAGGCCGTCGCCGAGGGCGCCCGTCTGGCCGGCGAATAGCCGCCCGCCGGGACCCGCGAAGCCAACGAAAACGAAGAGGAACACCGACCATGGGCAAGGCCACGGGCTTCTTGGAAATCGACCGTGCGGATCGGTCCTATCGGCCTGTCGACGAGCGGGTCAAGCATTGGCGCGAATTCGTCGAACCGCTGCCGCCGGAAGCGGTTTCCGAGCAGGGCGCGCGCTGCATGGATTGCGGCATTCCCTATTGCCATCAGGGCTGTCCGGTGAACAACATCATTCCGGAATGGAACGACCTGGTCTATCGCGACAAGTGGCGCGAGGGCCTTGAGGTTCTGCATTCGACCAACAATTTCCCCGAATTCACCGGACGGATTTGCCCGGCGCCCTGCGAGGCGGCCTGTACCCTCAATATCCGCGACGAGCCGGTGACGATCAAAACGATCGAATGCGCCCTGGTCGATCGCGGCTGGGAAGAGGGCTGGATCAAGCCGGACATCCCGGCCCGACATACGGGCAAGCAGATCGCCGTCGTCGGCTCCGGGCCGTCGGGTCTGGCCTGCGCCCAGCAGTTGGCCCGCGCGGGCCACAAGGTCGTGGTGTTCGAAAAGAACGAAACCATCGGCGGTCTGCTGCGCCTCGGCATTCCCGATTTCAAGATGGAAAAGCATCTGATCGACCGGCGCATGGCGCAGATGCAGGCGGAAGGCGTCGAATTCCGGCCCAACAGCTTTGTCGGCGTCAATGTCGACGCCAAGGACATGCTCGACCGGTTCGACGCGGTGGCGCTTTGCGGCGGTTCGGAAAAGCCCCGCGACCTGCCGGTCCCGGGTCGGGAGCTCGACGGCGTGCATTTCGCCATGGAATTCCTGACCCAACAGAACCGCCGCATCGCCGGCGCCAACGTGCCCGACGAGGAAGCCATCATGGCGACGGGCAAGCATGTCATCGTGATCGGCGGCGGCGACACGGGGTCGGACTGTGTCGGGACCTCGAACCGTCACGGCGCCGCTTCGGTGACCCAGCTGGAATTGTTGCCCGAGCCGCCGGAAAAGGAAGACAAGGGCCTGACCTGGCCGGATTGGCCGATGAAGATGCGCACCTCTTCGTCCCATGAAGAGGGCTGCGAGCGGGACTTCGCGGTGATGACCAAATCGTTCTCGGGCGAGGACGGCAAGGTGACCGCGCTTAACGGCGTGCGCCTCGACTGGACGCCCAAAGAAGGCGGCGGCGCCGATATGTTTGAGATCAAGGGCTCGGAATTCGAGCTCAAGGCGGATTTGGTGTTGCTTGCCATGGGCTTCGTCCATCCGGTGCACGAAGGCATGTTGGACGCGCTGGGCGTCGATCGCGACGGCCGCGGCAACGTCGCCGCCGACACGGACGAATACGCCACGTCGTTGGACAAGGTGTTCGCCGCGGGCGACATGCGGCGCGGTCAGTCCCTGGTGGTTTGGGCGATCCGCGAAGGCCGGCAATGCGCCCGCGCGATCGATGCCTATCTGATGGGGACCTCGGACCTTCCGCGCTGACGCCGGCTGATCGATCGCCGGCGGGCCTTGCGCCCTGTCTTTTCCATATCAGAAACGGTTTTGATTTGGTTTCGCCGCGGCGTGCCTCTGCCGACGCACGGGCGGGCGATGGGCTTTCGTCGATACCATGATAACTTCCTGAATGGATCTGCCCTGGGATATGGGTCCCGCCCGTCGAACTGCGCCAAAGCGGCCGATTCTACTTCAGCTTATCGCGCAGCTGGCGAAATTCCTTGGCGTGACGGAGGAAGATCGTCGCCGAGGCGATGACATTGACGGTATCGTCCGCCGATCGGGTCAACGGCAGGCGCAGGGTCTGGCATTCGGCGCTGAGCCCGCCGCCCAATGGCCAGATGTTGTCGGTCAGAATCACTGTTTGCTCGCGGCAGACCGCCTGATATTGGGCGAAGACCGCTTCGCCGCTGTAATTCGGCAGCCCGGTGGCGACGCGTTTGCCCGTTGGGTCCGGGCGGTCGCCCAGATAGAGGCTGCGCGCAGCCCCCCAGTAACGATAAACGAAGCTGACGTCCTCGGCACCGGCCTCGACCTCGACGACCGCCAGCATGGGCAGGATTTCGTTGGACAGGTCGATCAGGCGAAAGCCGTCGCCGGCGGCGCCACCCCATAGGGGAAACCGCCGGGCCTGCGGCAGTTCCAGCCAATAATCGAAAAACGCCGCCAAGGGGGGCGCCATGGCGGCGGGGTCGACGACGCGCCGCCGAACCTTTATGCGGTGGTCAACCATCTCCTCCTCTCCCCGGGTCGCTGGCGGCTGGT
>JANQIJ010000097.1 GCA_028282185.1 Rhodospirillales bacterium | reverse complement strand
GAATTGTCGCGCATCACGCCCAGGTTGTCGGTGACGATCTTTTCCGCCGCCTCGGCGTCGGCGACCCGCGTGGCCACCAGTTCGCTTTCGATGAGGTCGAATTCCGCCATCTTGAAACGGAAGGCGTCGAAGAAGGTCTTGCCCTTCTTGGCTTGAACGAAACTGACGACGGCGTTCATGGCTGCCCGTCCGGCGGCCACGTCACGGCGCAACTGGATCGCCGGTTCGGTGACCTGATCGATCCAATCGGCGATCAGTTTTTCCGCGTCTTTCAGGCGTTGGACCTGCGGCGGGTTGTCGCTGACGGTTTCCCGCAGGGCCTTGATGTCCTTGAAGAAGGCATCCATGCCGTTGTTGTAGGGTTCGAGGAATTCATCCTCCCCGCCCAAGAGGAAGCCCCGCATCCCGGTTTCCATGTTCACCGCATGGGCCAGGATGTTCGACGACATGCCCAGTACCTTGTAGGTATGGATCACCCAGTTGACGGTCCGGACCGTATTGTCGAAGGCGTCTTGCACGGCCTGGTCCGCCGCGGCGTATTCCGCTTCGCGCTTGGTCAGCAATTCCGCCTCGCGATCGATGAAGGTCTGGATCTGGCCGCGGAACTTGTCGAAGAACGCCTTGCCACGGGCTTCGCCGACCAGCTTGGCCATGTCGTTCATGGTCTTGGCGTCGCCGATCTGGCGGCGCAGTGCGATGGCCGGCTCGGTCACGTCGGCCTGCCAATCGCGCAAGACCTGTTCGATCTCGCCCAAGCGGGCGACCTGGCCCGGATTGTCGCTGACCGTTTCCTTCAGTCTTTCGATTTCGGTGTAGGTGATTTCCTGGCCCTGCTTGTAGGGCGCCAGGAACTCTTCCTTGCCGGCCAGGAGGTAGCCGCGCATGCCGGTTTCCATGTTGACCGCCGAGGCGACGATGCCGGACGCGCTTTTCAGCACGAGCTTTGTGTGGTCGACCCATTTCGCGGTTTCCGCGACTTTGTTCAGGTTGGTCAGACTGATGATTCCCAGGCCGATCAAGAAGACAACCGGAATGGCGAAGCCAAGGAGCACCTTGGTCTTTGTCTTAAGATTTTCCATCGTATGCGAACCCTGCGTTGTTGACCCATGGCAGCGGCGCGCTTGGGAAAAAGAACACTCCCCAGGTTCAAGTCGCCAAAGTCGCTGCCGTCGAGATGACGGATATTTCAATTAATACGTAAGGAACGCTTCAACAAAAACTACCCTATACTAAAGTCATAATTTCCGATTAATCCATATTTTTCAATTAGATGATGCCGTTGCAGTGCAGCATAATCGACCCGGTCTGAGTGTCTAATGTATCCAGGTGCGACAGTCGGACAATCGCCCATAAGGTCAAATGATCGGCCCCGTATGCAGCCGTAAATCTCGGCGGCCCCCGGCGGACAAAAAAGCCAGCGGGCGCGGACCCGCTGGCTTTCTCGGTTTTCTACAAAAATTGGTCGGAGTGAGTGGATTCGAACCACCGACCCCCGCCTCCCGAAGACGGTGCTCTACCAGGCTGAGCTACACTCCGGCGTGGGTATCACGGCCATGGCGCGGATGCATTTCCGGCGCCACGACGCAACGGGCGCCCGTTATAACGACCTAATTCGCTGGCGTCCATGGTGATTCCTCGGTGGCCCGTGGGCTTGAATGTC
>JANQIJ010000080.1 GCA_028282185.1 Rhodospirillales bacterium | reverse complement strand
GGGCGCCCAGGACCGGCCGCGGGCCAAGCGCCGGGCCGTGGCCCTGCCGTAGACCCAACCGATCGGTGATAACGACCGTGCCAAGGCCGACGGCGTCGGCGCATACCAAAAGGCCGGCGTTTTCACGGCCCGCCGTCCTCATCCGCCAGGGCCGCGAGATAGGGCGCCAACTTGTCCATAAGGCGATCCAACACGCCCGCTTCGGCGGCGGCGAAGTCGCGCGCCCGCGCCGCCGTTTCAGCGGCGCGGGCCGGCGCCGTCAGGTAGTTGCCCACGGCGGTGGCGAGCGCCTGGGCATCGGCCACTTGGTTGGCCGCGCCGGCACCGTCCATGCGGCTGCTCAAGTCAGCAAAATTGCTCATCCGCGGACCGTGAAGCACGACACAACCGAGGCGCGCCGGCTCCAACAGGTTTTGACCGCCTTCGGCGGTTAATGACTTGCCCATGAAGACGACGTCCGCAAGGGAAAACAGCACGCCCAATTCACCCATGGTATCAGCCAGATAGATCTGCGCCGAGGGCCCGAGATCATCGCCGGTGGCCCGCCGGGCGACCCTTGCGCCATCCGTCGCCAAGGCCGTCTGAACCGCACCGCCGCGGGCCGGGTGGCGCGGCGCGATGACCGTCAAGAGACCGGGGAAGCGATCGGCCAGCCGGCGGTGAACCTGCCAGGCGATCGCCTCTTCGCCGTCCCAGGTGCTGGCCGCCAGCCACAAGGGCCGGTCGCCGATCCGCTCGCGAAGCCAGGCAAGTTTCGCCGGATCGACAGGCAACGGGTCGGCCGCGAACTTGAGATTGCCCACGGTCTCGGCGCGGCGCGCGCCCAAATGGTGGAGGCGCCGGGCATCTTCCTCGGTCTGCCCCAGGCAAAGGTCGAAGCCCCGCAACAGGCCGGCGATCAGACCCGGCGCCCAAGACCACCCTTTGGTCGACTGTTCGGATATCCGTCCGTTGATCAACACGAGCGGCGCCGGACCGACGCCGATCTGGGAAATCATGTTCGGCCAGAACTCCGATTCGGCCCACAACACCAGATTGGGCCGCCAGTGGCCCAGGAAACGGCGAACATAAGGCAGGCGATCGACGGGCAAGTATTGATGGACGACCCCGGCAGGCAGCCGGTCGGCCAGCAAACGTGCCGAAGTCACGGTCCCCGTGGTGACCAAAAGGGCGGCGTTCGGGCAAACCGCGCGCAGGCGATCAATCAGGGCCAGAAGCGACAGGGCCTCGCCGACGCTGGCGCCATGCAGCCAGATCAACGGCCCGGCGGGCCGGGCCATGACCGCCCGGCCAAGGCGCTCGTCGAACCTGAGCGGGTCTTCCTTGCCGGCCTTTAGACGGCGCCCGAGATACATGTGAATGACGGGCGCGCCGAGATTGGTCAGCAACCGGTAGAGGCCGAGCATCACCGCGTCCCCTTGTCGGCCGATGCCGACAGCGGCAAGGCCGGCGCCTCGGCCGGCGGGACGGGAGACCGTCCGGTCAACCGATCGGCTTCGGCGGTGATCGCGTTCAGGCGCTCCTCGACCGCGCGGCGCGCCGTTTCCAGATCGATCCCATCGGCATCGCGAGGCACCTCGATCGGCTTCCCCCAAACGATCACGCCGCGGCCGAAAGGCCAAGCGACCAGGAACCGGTCCCAGGTGCCGAGAACCCGTCCGGACGCCGCGCCAAAGGTCGCCGGGATGATCGGCACGCCCGCCAATCGCGCAAGATTGACGATGCCGTCGGACGCCCGCATGCGAGGGCCGCGCGGGCCGTCCGGGGTGATGCCAACGCATTCGCCGGCTCTCAGCGCCCGAACCATGGCACGCAGCGCCTGGGCGCCGCCCTTCGACGACGAACCGGAAACCGTCTTGATTCCGAAATGACCGACCGTTCGGGCGATGATCTGGCCGTCCCGATGTTGCGAGATCAGCATGTGGATGACACGGCGCCGGGGCCAGCAATGGGGCATCATCAACAACCGTCCGTGCCAGAAACATAAAATGAAGGGCCGGCCGTCGCGCCAATGGTCTTGCGCCGCCGCGTCGCCCTCGACCCACCATCGGCCGGTGACATGGACCAGGCGAATATACTGTGCGCCGAGCCAGCAGAGCACCGCCCGCAGCCCCTCGCTTCTCAGAAATCGCTTGATCATCGCCGCTATACCGGGCCGGCGGGTTAGCGGCCCGCAGCGCGGCGCAGATCGGCCTCGGAGGCGAACTGAAGCTCGTAAAGCCGTTTGTAGTGGCCGCCACGGGCAAGCAACTCACCGTGCGAGCCTTGCTCGGCGACCTGCCCGTCCAGTATCACGTAGATCAGGTCGGCGCGCACGATGGTCGATAGACGATGAGCGATCACCAAGGTCGTCCGATCGGCCATGAGGGCTTCCAACGCCGCCTGCACCTGTCGTTCCGATTCCGTATCAAGCGCCGACGTGGCCTCGTCCAGCAACAGGATCGGCGCGTTCTTCAACATCGCCCGGGCAATCGCCAGGCGCTGTCGCTGACCGCCCGAGAGTTTCACCCCCTGCTCACCGACCTGGGTGTCGTAGCCGTCCGGGAGTTCCATGATGAAATCATGGGCGGCGGCGTGACGCGCCGCTTCGACGATTTCCGTCTCGCTGGCACCGGCGCGGCCATAGGCGATATTGGCGCGAACGGTGTCGTCGAACAGGGTCACCTCTTGACTGACCAGGGCCAGGGCGCCACGCAGCGAGGCGAAGGTCGCGTCCCGCACATCGACGCCGTCGATCGTCACCCGGCCCGCATCCACGTCATAGAACCGGGGAATCAGGTTCAGGATCGTCGATTTTCCGGCCCCCGAAGGGCCGACCAAGGCAACGGTTTTTCCGGCGGGCACGTCAAGGTCGACGCCGCGCAAGGCGACCTGCTCCGGGGAATAGGCGAAACGGACCTGGGACAGCTCGATCCGGCCCTCGACCGTTCCGTTTGCATCGGCCAGGTCGCGGGCATTGGGCCGTTCCACGATCGCCGGTTCCATGTCGAGCATTTGAAAAAGTCGGTCGGCGCCGGCCAATCCTTGCTGCAAAACGGCGTTCAGGTTGGCCAGCCGCTTCATCGGCTCATAGGCCAGCAGCAAAGCCGTGATGAAGGAAAAGAACGATCCGGCGTCCGTCACGCCCTCGATCACCCGGTGCCCGCCGTAGATCACGACCACGCCCACGGCGACGCCGCCAAGCGTTTCCATGATCGGGCTGGACAGCGCCCGCGTTCGTTCTGCCTTCATGTTGAGGCCGAAGATGCGCTCGACGATGTCACCGACGCGGCTTCGTTCGTAGACTTCCATGCCATAGGCCTTGACCACGCGAATGCCCTGGAAGGTCTGCTCCAGCAATGTCGTGAACAGGCCCATTTCCCGCTGGGTATTGGCCGTGACCTTGCGCATTCGCCCGCCCAGCCGGACGATCGGCAACAAGGCGACGGGAAAGACAAAGAACGCGACCAGGGCCAGTTGCCAGTCCTGATAGAAGGTCACGCCGATCAAACCGACCAGGGTCAGCAGATCCTTGCCCAAGCTGGTCCAGGCGGTCGAGACGGCGACCCGCATCTGATTGATATCGACCAGAAAGCGCGATATCAGCCCGCCGGTATTGGCGTCGTGGAAGAACTGGACGTCCATCCGGCTGAGCTTGTCGAACAGACGGTTCTGGCTGTCGGCGATGATCCGCAGGCCAACCCGGGCCATCAGAACCGCCTGGCCGTAGTTGGCCAGACCCTTGACGAAGAACACGGCAAACACGGCCAATCCCACGGGCATCAGCATATCGCGGTCGCGGGCGACGAAAATGTCGTTGACCACCGGCTCCATCAGCCAGGCGCTGAGCGCCGTGGCGCCCGCCGTCACCGCCATGCACAGCAAGGCCAGACCGATAAGGCCCGCATAACGACGGACGCTCTCGCGAAACAGGCGGGCGAGCAGGCTCGCCGACGAAGCGTGCTGGGGTTGGTCGGTATGGAACGCGGCGGCCACGGGGTCCTTCCAGCGGCTTGACGAGGGAAAGGTCGGCCCTTGTACCACGCCGCCCGGCAAAGGCCAAGCGACTGCCCGGGGCGTCGATTGGCGGATTACCGCGCGGAATCAGCAATTTACCTGAAAAGGTGAAGGTTGTTTTCGAACTGGTCGAAGCTCGCGTCCCAGGAATATTTCAAGGCATGGGCACGGCAGCGTTCCGGCGGGATTTCCAGGGCGGCCCGCGCCGCCCGCCCCAGGTCTTCGTCCAGAACGCCGGCGCCGGATTGGTTGACCACGTCCAGCGGACCGGGAACCGGATAGGCGGCGACCGGCACGCCGGAGGCCATCGCCTCTAGCAGGACCAAGCCGAAGGTATCTGTCCGCGACGGAAAGACGAAGACGTCCGCGGCGGCGAAGTAACTGGCCAGTTCCTCACCTTCCTTCATGCCGGCAAACCGCACGTCCGGATAGCGGCGGCGCAGATCCTCCAGCTGAGGGCCGTCACCGACCACATATTTCGTTCCCGGCAGGTCGAGCTTGAGAAAGGCCTCGATGTTCTTTTCCACGGCGACCCGTCCGGTGAACAAGCTGATCGGCCGGGGGTCATCAAGGAAGGCCTTATCCCCGGGCTTGAAAAGATCGGTCCAAACGCCCCGCGACCAGCGCCGGACCGGCGGCTTGAAGCCGCGCGACACCAAGTCGTCCTCGATGGTCTGGGTCGCCACCATGATCGCCGAAGACGGGCCATGGAACCACTTCATGATGCCGTAAAGCCAGCCGAGCGGCAACGGCACCCGGGCATGGATGTATTCCGGAAAGCGTGTGTGATAGGCGGTGGTAAAGGGATAGCCGCGCTTCAGACAATGTCGGCGCGCGGTCACGCCGAGCGGTCCTTCGGTGGCGATGTGGATCGCCTGGGGCTGGAAATTTTCGATCATCCGTCCCACCGCGCGACCGGCGAACAATGCCAGGCGGATTTCCGGATAGGTCGGACAAGGGATCGAGCGGAATTTGTCCGGCGTGATCAACCGGACTTCGTGTCCCCGCCGTTCCAGGCCCTGCCTTAGGGTGTCGAGCGTTCGGACGACGCCATTGACTTGAGGAAACCAGGCGTCGGTGACGATGAGGAGTCGCATTCGTCCTCCTGACCGAGGAAGGAGAGGCCACGCATGTCGGCCCATTTGAGGATTTCGAGCCGACCGTCCGTATGCTCGACCAGGGCGGTGCAGCTTTCGACCCAATCGCCGTCGTTGCAATACAGGATGCCGTCTATGTCGCGCATTTCCGCGGTGTGAATATGGCCGCAGATCACGCCCTGGACGTCGTGGCGGCGGGCCTCGCCGACCACGGCGTTCTCGAAATTGCTGACGAATTCGACCGCATTCTTGACCTTGTGCTTCAAGTAGGCCGACAACGACCAGTAGGAGAACCCAAGCTTGCGCCGGACGATGTTGAGCCAAAGGTTCAGCATCAGCGCCGCGTTGTAGGCATTGTCGCCGAGAAACGCGAGCCATTTGGCGTATTTCACGACACCGTCGAACTGGTCGCCGTGGATCACCAGGAACCGGCGACCGTCCTTCATGGTATGAAAAGCTTCGTTGAGCACCGCGACGCGCCCGAACCGGTGGTTCGAGAAATCGCGAAAATTCTCGTCGTGGTTGCCGGGGACATAGATCACCCGGGTTCCCTTGCGGGCCTTGCGGAGAATTTTCTGAATCACGTCGTTATGGGCCTGTCGCCAATACCAGGCGCGGCGCATGCGCCAGCCGTCGATGATGTCGCCCACCAGATAAAGGTACTTCGATTCCGTGTGCTTCAGGAAATCCAGCAGCATCTCCGCCTGGCACCCACGGGTGCCCAGGTGGATGTCGGAAATCCAAATCGATCGAAATTGAAGCGGCTTGTTCGGCTGTATCGCTGTCATGACTGGCGCGGTTCCGTCCGGGGAGCCTATATTTGGTGTAGACTTGTAAGAAAGAACCTATATATTCCAAACATATTTTATGCTCGGTCATTAAATATTCACGCCATTGAAATATTTATGGAATTATTATTGCAACAAAACTGCCATATTCCTTAGGAACCACCAATGCCCGACTCCGATCTGGCGGCGGGGGGGGACGGCTCCCTCACCACGCCGCGCACCATTCTTGTGATTTTCAATCCCGTGGCCGGCTGGCGCCGCCGCTCACACCTGGAACAGGTGCTGGCCCATCTGGTCGCCATGGGTCTGCGCTACACGCTGCATGAGACGCGGGCGCGCGGCGATGCGGAGCGCACGGCGCGGACCGCGCCGATCGAAGAGTTCGACATGGTCGTCGCCGCCGGCGGCGACGGCACCATCAACGAGGTCATCAACGGGCTGGCCGGGCGCAACATGCCGCTCGCGATCATTCCCCTGGGCACGGCCAACGTCTTGGCGGCGGAACTGGGCCTGCCGGAAACGGTCTATGGCCAGGCGAGGACCATCGCCCGGGGGCCGGTGCGGCCGATCAACCTGGGCCAGGTCAACGGCCGACGCTTCGTGATGATGGCGGGGATCGGTTTCGACGCCCATGTGGTGGCCAATGTGGACACCGGCATGAAACGTCTCGTTGGCAAGCTCGCCTACGTCTGGGAGACCCTGGTCGGCTTCTTCAAATATCCGTTCCGCTCCTATCGCCTGACCATCGACGGTCGGGAATACACCGCCGGTTCGGCGATTTTCGCCAACGGGCATTACTACGGCGGGCGCTTCGTCTGCGCCCGAAACGCCCGGTTGGTGGACGCGTCCCTGCACGTCTGCCTGTTCAAGACAGCGGGCCCGCTGGCGGCGCTGCGCTATGCCGCCTGGATGGTTCTGGGACGGCTCGACAAGTTGCCGGATTACGAGGTCGTTCCCGCGGGAAGCATCGTCATCGAAGGCGGCGACGGCGAGCCGGTGCAGGGTGACGGCGACATCGTCACCACCCTGCCATTGGATGCGCGGATATCGACGGACCGGCTTGAACTGGTCATGCCGGGCTGACTTAATTGCGGACGATTGCGGGCGGGCGCTGACGCCCTTGCACGCCACCCGAGCGCCACGGGATATTCGACGGAAAGGCCGGCACCGATGACCGCACCAGTCGTCTACCAAACCTATGCCCGCTATAACCGCCGCATGAACGAAGCGGTCTATGCCGTCGCGGCGATGCTTTCGAACGCCGAACGCAAACGCGACCAAGGCGCGTTCTTCAAATCCGTGCACGGCACCCTGAACCACTTGTTTTTCGGCGATCATGCCTGGATGGGGCGGTTCACCGGCCGGGATTACCCCCTTGCCCCCATCGGCACCGATCTGTTCGACGATTTCGATGAGATGCGCGACGCACGCGGCCGATTGGACGCCGAGATCATCGAATGGACCGACGCCTTGACGGCGGACTGGCTGGCCGAGGAGGTGGACTGGACATCAAGCCTCGACGGCACGACCCGGCGCCAGGCGCGCTGGCTGATGGTGCTGCATATGTTCAACCACCAGACCCACCACCGCGGCCAGCTGACGACGCTGTTGAGCCAAATGGGGCATGACGTCGGCGTCACCGATCTAACGCGGGTCCTTTGAGAAACCGCGTTTAGCCATCGGTCACCGAATTCTTGTTTGCTTCTGGATGCTCGATGGGAGGCAAATCGACTGGCGCAATCCCGCTTCAGTTGCGCCGAGCGCGCAAATCCGGGCGGATTGTTGCCCAAAGGCGGGTTTGTCCCGGCCTATTTACCGGCGACCGTCATGCCGTCGATCCTAAGCGTCGGCGCGTTGGTGCCATATTTGAATTCCAGATCGTCGGCCGCCGTGATGGCGCCGAACATATCCTTCAGGTTGCCGGCAACGGTCAATTCGCTGACCGGGAAAGCCAATTCACCGTCCTTGATCCAATAGCCGCTGCAGCCCCGCGAATAATCGCCGGTTATGCCGTTGACGCCGAAGCCGATCAGTTCCGTCACGTAAAGCCCATCAGCAACGTCGCCGATCAAGGCGTCGGGTGAAACCGCGCCGGGTTCCATGTACAGGTTGGTGGCGGACGGCGACGGCGGCGACGAGGTGCCGCGCGCGGCATGCCCAGTGGTCTTTAGATTCAGTTGCCGGGCCGATCGGGAGTCCAGGAACCAGGTGACCAAACGCCCGCCATCGATCACCAGGCGCCGTCCGGTGGCGACGCCTTCGCCATCGAACGGCTTCGATCGCAGACCCCGCGGCCGATGCGGATCGTCGACCACGGTAACCCCTTCGGGGAAAACCGTCTCGCCCATGGCGTCCTTCAGAAAGGTCGTCCCGCGGGCCACGGAACCGCCGTTGATGGCGCTGGACAGATGGCCGAGGATCGAGTTGGCGACACGGGGATCATAGATCACCGGAACCTGCGCCGTCGGGACCTTGCGTGGGTTCAATCGCTTGACCGCTTTCTCCCCCGCCTGACGCCCCAGCCCGACCGCATCGGGCAGGTCGGTGCCATGAACGGCCGTCGCGTAATCGTAGTCGCGTTCCATCGCCGTGCCGTCACCGGCCAGCACCGAGACACTGAGGCTATGGCGCGATCCGCGACGCGCCTGGGCGAACCCAGTGGAGGTGACGAGTGCGATTTCCGACAGGCTCCAGCCCGCCTCCGCGCCCTCGGAATTGGTCACGCCGTCGACCGCGCGGGCCGCATCTTCCGCGGCCGCCGCCCGCGTCATCAATTCTTCGGCGGCCGGTTCGACGGGGTCGACCTCGTCCAGATCCGCGATCTCGGTGGCCAACAGCCCCGGATCGGCCAGACCGCAATAGGGGTCCTCAGGCACGTTTCGGGCCATGGCGACGGCGCGATCGACCAATTCGTCGAGGGCTTGGTCAGACATGTCAGACGATGAAACCACGGCTTGGCGCCGGCCGATAAACACGCGCAAGCCCAGGTCCGAGTTCTCCGAACGGATCAAATCTTCGGGATTGCCCAAGCGCTGGGTCACGGAAAGCGAAGTCGATCGCACGACCAGCGCATCGGCCGCATCCGCGCCCAACGCCTCGGCCTTGGACATAAGAGATTGAATTTTATCAATAATACCTTCAGGAAGCGCCATGAGTAACCGGATCCATTTGTCATCGTCCGGGTAAATATGGCGCGTTGCCGCCGCCACGCCAGGAAAATGTTGTTCCGCGCATGGCTGACTGGCCGCTTGTTCCGCCCGATTGCTTGGACTAAATAAGTCATGCAAATGAACGCATTGTCTCGCTGGGCGGTTCATCGAAACACCTGAGAACCACCCCGCGCCGACAACCGTGTTCGACGCGCAACACCTTGGCCCGCCGCTTCAGAGGCCGGACGAACACCCGGGATCGCAGGTCACGAATGGGATCAACCACCATCTCCACAACCGCGCTGGCGGACCCAAAGGCCATGGCCGCCGCCCGGAAACACCCCGAACGTGAACAGGTCGATTCCGCCGTTGTGCGGTTCGCCGGCGATTCCGGCGACGGGATGCAGCTGACCGGGGGGCAGTTCACCCTGGCCACCGCCTTCGCCGGCAACGAGCTGGCCACCTTTCCCGACTTTCCCGCCGAAATTCGCGCGCCCGCGGGCACGACATTCGGCGTGTCCTCGTTCCAGATCAACTTCGGATCGCGCACCATCAAGACCTCCGGCGACGCCTTCGATACCCTGATCGCCATGAACCCGGCCGCTTTGAAGGTCGAACTTCACGGCCTGAAGCCCGGCGGCGTGGTGATCGTCGACACCGCCAGTTTTACGGACCGCAATCTGGCCAAGGCCGGCTATGCGGCCAACCCGCTCGAAGACGACACCCTTGACGGCTACCGGGTGATTGAACTGGACATTGCCAAACTGACCATGGAGGCGGTGAAGGACAGCGGCCTCAGCAAGAAGGAAGCGCTGCGCTGCAAGAACCTTTGGACGCTCGGTTTCGTCTATTGGATCTACGATCGCGACCGCCGGCCCACCGCCGAATGGCTGGCGGCGAAGTTCGCAAATCGCCCGGATTTGGCCGCGGCCAACACCGCGGCCATGGACGCGGGACACCGGGTGGCCGAAACCATGGACCTGCCAGACGGCATTCATGGCTACGCGGTGGACCGGGCCGAAATCGCACCCGGCACCTACCGCACGGTCACCGGTGCCGAAGCCCTGGCCTGGGGCCTGGCGGCGGGGGCCCACCTGGCCGACTTGCGCATGGTCTTCGCATCCTACCCGATCACTCCAGCCTCGCCCTTGCTGCACAGCCTGTCGCATCTGACCGGCCATAACGTCGTCACTTTCCAGGCAGAGGACGAAATCGCCGCCGCCTGTGCCGCGATCGGCGCGTCCTATGGCGGCTCGCTCGGCGTGACGTCTTCCTCCGGTCCCGGGATTGCCCTGAAGACCGAAGCCATCGGCTTCGCGATCTCGACTGAACTTCCCTTGGTGATCGTCAATTCACAGCGCGGCGGCCCGTCCACCGGTCTGCCGACCAAGACCGAACAATCGGATCTGTTCCAGGCCGTATGGGGCCGCAACGGCGACAGCCCCCTGCCCGTGCTGGCGGCGCGTTCGCCGTCGGACGGTTTCGAGACGGCGATCGAGGCGGTGCGCATTGCACTTAGATACATGACCCCCGTCTTCCTTCTGACCGACGGCTACATCGGCAATGCGGCCGAGCCTTGGAACATCCCGAACATCGAGGATTTCAACCCGATCCCGGTTCGTTTCCGGACCGAACCCGAAGGCTTTCACCCGTTCCTCCGCGACCCGGAAACCCTGGCCCGGGCCTGGGCCCTGCCGGGCACGCCGGGTCTGGAGCATCGTCTGGGCGGTCTCGAAAAGGACTACGATTCGGGGCATATTTCCTATGACGCGGCCAACCACCAACGGATGACCGACGCCCGGCGGAACAAGGTTCTGGGCATCGCCGACGACATCCCGCCGCAGAAGGTGGAGGCCGGCGGCGAATCGGGCCGCCTGGCCGTCGTCGGCTGGGGCTCGACCTTCGGACCTATCAGCCGAGCGGTATCCAACCTGCTGGACGAAGGCCGGGAGATCAGCCACATCCATTTGCGCCATATTTGGCCGCTGCCCAGCAATCTCGGTCCGCTACTGCGCGGGTTCGAAAAAGTCCTGGTCCCGGAAATGAACACCGGCCAACTGGCGACCCTGTTGCGCAGCGAGTATCTGATCCCGGCCGAAGGGTTGAACAAGGTGTCCGGCCAACCCTTCAAGATCACCGAGATCGAAGCCGCCGTTCGCGCACGGCTGGAGGCCTGAAAATGAACGTTGTTCCCTCGTCCGACGCCCTGACGTCCAAGGATTTCGCCACCGACCAGGAAGTCCGCTGGTGCCCCGGTTGCGGCGACTACGCCATCCTCAAGAGCGTGCAAAAAACCCTGGCCGAGATCGGCGCCCGGCGCGAGAACACGGTGTTCGTTTCCGGCATCGGCTGCGCCGCCCGGTTTCCCTATTACATCGACACCTATGGCCTGCACACGATTCACGGGCGGGCCCCGGCTTTCGCCACGGGTCTGAAACTGGCCAACCCGGAGCTCGACGTCTGGCTGGTGTCCGGCGATGGCGACGCACTGTCGATCGGCGGCAACCATCTGTTCCATCTTCTCAGGCGCAACGTCGATGTCCAGTTCCTGCTGTTCAACAACGAAGTTTACGGTCTGACCAAGGGGCAGTATTCACCGACCTCTCGCAGCGGCATGCGCTCGCCCTCGACGCCGCAGGGTTCCCTGGATGCGCCGGCCTCGGCCGCGGTTTTCGCCTTGGGCGCCGGCGCCGGGTTTGTCGCCCGCTCCGTGGATACGGACCAAAAGCACATGCCCGAAGTTCTGAAGCGCGCCCACAGCCATCGCGGCGCGTCGTTCGTCGAGATCTTTCAGAACTGCAAGGTCTATAACGACGGCGTGTTCGGCAAATTCACCGACCGTGACGTCGCCCCGGACATGCAGGTCCGCTGTGTTCACGGCGCGCCTCTGGTGTTCGGCGGGGAGGATGAAAAGGGCCTGCGCCTCGACCGCGAAAGCCTGACCCTGGAGGCCGTTACCATCGGCCGGGACGGCGTCACCGAAGCCGACATCCTGGTCCATGACGAAACCAGCAAGCCGCTGGCGCAAATGCTGGCGGCGATGGAACCGCCGCACCTGCCGGTCGCGATCGGCGTGCTCTATGCCGTTCCCGGCGCGACCTATGACCGGGCCGTGGCCGAGGTGGTCGCAAAAAAGACGGCGGGGGGAAAACCCGACTTCAACGCCCTGTTGCGCAAGGGTGCGACCTGGACCGTGAGCTGATCGGCCACGCCGTCGACACCGCCCTTCGAACAACACGGGGGACATCGCCTTCATGCCCTTGACAGTCGCCATTATCGGGTCCGGGCCGGCAGGGTTCTATACCGCCGATGCCCTGGTCAATGCGGCCTGCGACGTTCAGATCGACATCATCGAACGCCTGCCGACGCCCTTCGGCCTGATCCGCGGCGGGGTCGCCCCCGATCACCAGCCGACCAAGCGGGTCGCCAGGAAGTACGAGCGGACCGCCTTGTCCGACGCCGTCGGCTTTTTCGGTAACGTAGAGGTCAACCGCGATGTCGGCTTGGCGGAACTGCGCGAGATGTACGACGCCGTCGTGCTTGCCGTCGGCGCGCCGGTGGACGACAAATTGAACATTCCCGGCGCCGACAAACCGGGTGTCCACGGCTCGGCAGCCTTCGTCGGCTGGTACAACGGCCACCCGGATTACCGCGACCTGCGGCCGGACCTGAACACCGGGGCCGCCGTTGTCGTCGGCATCGGCAACGTTGCGCTCGACGTGGCCCGCGTCATTTCGCGGTCGCGCCGCGGCATGGCCGGAACGGACATCGCCGCCCATGCCATGGATGCGATCGAGGCGGCGCCGCTCACCGACGTCTACGTCACCGGCCGGCGGGGGCCGCTGGATGCCAGGTTCACCAACGTCGAACTGCGGGAGTTGAACGACGTCGAGGACACGGTGGTGATCGCCAAGACCGATCAATTGCCCGATGCCGTGCCCGATGACCCGGCGATGGACGGGCGCAGCCAACGGCTTGCCGAACGCAACCTGGCCGACCTTCAGGCCTACGCGGCCAACGATCCCACCAGCGCGGCCAAACGCATCCGTTTCGAGTTCTTCGCCCAACCGGCCGAGATCCTCGGCGATGATCGGGTCGAGGCGATCCGCTTCGAACGGACACAGGTCTCCGGCGGTCGCGCCGAAGGCACCGGTGATTTTTTTGAAATTCCTTGCGGCTTGGTGATTACCGCCATCGGCTACCGCGCGACACCGATCGCCGGCGCCCCCTTCGATGCGGAACGCGGCATTGTTCCGAACCACGACGGCCGGGTCGACGACGGCCTCTACGCCGTCGGTTGGATCAAACGGGGGTCCTCGGGCGTGATCGGCTCGAACCGACCGGACGGGCTCAGCGTGGCCGAACACATCTGTGCCGCAAAGCGGGATACCGCGAACAAGCCGGGCCGCCAGGCGCTGGCGCCGCTGCTGGCCGAGCGCGGCGTGCGCATCGTCACCTTCGACGATTGGAAGAAGATCGAGGCCGCCGAAGAGGCCCGCGCCGAAGAGGGCCATCCCCGGGAAA
>JANQIJ010000422.1 GCA_028282185.1 Rhodospirillales bacterium | reverse complement strand
CGGCGCCGAGGTCTGCAGGGCAAGGGCGTGCAGTTCGTTGCCCATGCGGCCCTGCAGCGCCGCGTAAACCATTTGGTGTTGCTGGACGCGGGACTTGCCGCGGAAGGCCTCGGCGACGACCACGGCCAGGTAATGGTCGCCGTCGCCACGCAGATCCTCGATGGTGACCTCCGCGTCGGGGATGCCGTCCTTGATCAGGTTTTCGATGTCGCCGGCGGCCATGGCCATGAGTCTGGTCCTTCGGTCCAAGGTTTTTGGATGTTGCGAAAACATATGGCGCGCCCCGGGGCCGAGGTCAACCTTCGCTAGCCCATAAGCCTGGCAACCAGGGTGTCACGCTACGATGTTGATGAAGTTAGGGTTGATTATTTCAAGATATAAATTTATATAATTAACTAAATTTACTCTATAGAGTAATCCGATATGAAAAAACAATCCACAGGATTCACGAACCCATTCCGGCCGGGCGCTGGACACATGCCGCCTTACCTGGCAGGGCGGCAGCCACAACAAGATGAGTTTAAACGGCTTTTAGATCAAAATGTTATTCTTGAGAATCTGGTTCTCACCGGACTTAGGGGTGTCGGAAAGACAGTCCTCTTAGAGACCTTTCGGCCTCTCGCTCAGGAAAAGGGTTGGTATTGGGCGGGCACAGATTTGTCCGAAAGTGCCAGCATCAATGAGGAAAACCTGGCAACGCGTATACTGACTGACGTCGCAATCGCCACGTCTTCCATCATTGTCGGGGTTCAAGAGTCTCAATCGATCGGATTTGTTGGCGCGGGAGACGTGTCCGAGGTTCGACTGAATTACACCCTGTTGCGCTACGTCTATGAGAACGCACCAGGACTGGTCTCCGACAAGCTCAAGGCTGTCCTTGAATTGGTCGCGGGTAAATTGCCCGGTGACTGTCGCGGCATCGTTTTTGCCTACGACGAAGCGCAGAATATGAGCGACCATGCAGGGAAAGACCAACATCCATTGTCATTGCTGTTGGATGTCTTTCAATCACTGCAGAAGAAAGGCGTTCCATTCATGTTGGCGTTGACTGGGCTGCCGACTTTATTCCCCAAACTGGTCGAGGCGAGAACTTATGCCGAAAGAATGTTTAGAGTGATCATCCTCGATCAGTTGGACGAAGAGGCTTGCAAGGATGCGATAACCATTCCGATCGAGCAATCCGGTTGTCCCGTTCATCCAAGTGAGCAATCCGTGCAAGCTGTAACGGACGTGTCAGGCGGCTACCCGTACTTCGTGCAGTTTATTTGTCGCGAGGCCTATGATGTCTGGGCGCGAGATCCGAATACCACCGTCCCGCTAAAGGAAATACTGCAAAAGCTTGATACAGATTTTTTCGCCGGTCGTTGGGCCAAAGCGACGGATCGACAGCGAGACTTAATGATCATCATCTCTGCCTTGCCCAACAGTGACGGAGAATTCACGGTTCAAGAAATAGTTGAGACATCTTCGACGCTATCCGGGAAGCCTTTCTCAAACAGTCATGTCAATCAGATGCTGTCTGCGCTCTCTGATGCAGGGCTCATCTTCAAGAATCGACATGGGAGGTATTCCTTCGCCGTACCGCTATTGGCGCGGTTTATCCGAAGACAAGAAAACCTCGCCGAAACCGGGTAGGAATTTCGCATGACCTTGTCAGGTTCCCGCCATGTAATCCGGGAACCAGGCCTCATGCGCCCCGCGTAAATCCGCAAGACCGACCGACCCCTGGCCGATGACCTCGATCCTGTCGCCGTGACAGATGCCCAGCGTGATCGCCGGCACGTCGGTGTCGCAGGCGGCCGAGGCCAGATGCGCCGTATATTCCGTGGTCACCAAGTAGCGCGCCTGGTCCTCGCCGAACAGGTAGGCCCGGGGGTCGACGCCGGCGGGCAGGACGATCTCCGCGCCCATGTCCCCGGCCAGGGCCATTTCCGCCAATGCGACCAGCAGGCCGCCGTCGGAAACGTCGTGGCAGGCGCTGACGATGCCGGTTTCGATCAGCGCGTGCACGAACTCGCCGTTGCGTCGCTCGGCCCCCAGGTTGACCGGGGGCGGCGGGCCGTCTTCGCGGCCCTCGATTTCGCGCAGGTAGAGCGATTGACCCAAATGCCCGGCCGTCCCGCCGATCAGGACGATGGCTTCGAATTCGGTCTTGAAGGCGATGTCGACGCGTTTTTCCGCGTCGCGCAACAGGCCGAGCGCGCCGATCGCCGGGGTCGGCGGGATGCCCTTCCCGTTGGTTTCGTTGTAGAGCGAGACGTTGCCCGACACCACCGGCATGTCGAGCGCCACCGAGGCCTCGCGGATGCCGTCGATACAGCCGATGAACTGACCCATGATTTCCGGACGTTCCGGATTGCCGAAGTTCATGTTGTCGGTGATCGCCAGGCCCTTGGCGCCGACCGCGATCAGGTTGCGCCAGGCCTCGGCGACGGCCTGGCGGCCGCCTTCCACCGGATCGGCCAGGCAATAACGCGGCGTGCAGTCGGACGCCATGGCCAATGCCTTCTTGGTGCCATGGACGCGGACCACGGCGGCGTCGCCCCCGGGCCTTCCGATGGTGTCGCCCATCACCATGTGGTCGTATTGCTCCCAGATCCAGCGCCGGGACGCCAGATGCGGACAACCCATCAGGGCCTTGAGGGCGTCCATCGGCGCCGTGTCCTCGGTCAGCTCGGCGGTGCTGATCGGGGCCTTCGGCGCCGTCGGCACCCAGGGCCGGTCGTATTCGGGACTGGCCAGGGCCAGGGGGTCGATGGGCAGGTCGGCGAC
The DNA here is from genome assembly GCA_028282185.1 of Rhodospirillales bacterium. Taxonomy (GTDB): domain Bacteria; phylum Pseudomonadota; class Alphaproteobacteria; order Rhodospirillales; family Casp-alpha2; genus UBA1479. The sequence continues at coordinate 691 of JANQIJ010000422.1, read as the reverse complement.
CACCCGGCCCTTGTGCTTCAGCACCATATGGCCCGTGTCCGTCAGCTTGCCGACCACCGCGAAATCCAGCTCCCATTTGTCGAAGATCGCCCGGGCATCGTCCTCGCGCCCCGGTTTCAGGACCATCAGCATGCGTTCCTGGCTTTCCGACAGCATCATTTCGTAGGCCGTCATGTTCTCTTCGCGCTGCGGCACCTGGTCCAGGTTCAGTTCGACCCCGGTGCCGCCCTTGGACGCCATTTCAAAGCTCGATGAGGTCAGACCCGCCGCCCCCATGTCCTGGATCGCGACGATCATGTCCGTTGCCATCAACTCCAGGCAGGCCTCGATCAACAGTTTTTCCGTGAACGGGTCGCCGACCTGCACCGTCGGGCGCTTTTCCTCCGAATCGTCGGAAAACTCGGCCGACGCCATGGTCGCGCCGTGGATGCCGTCGCGCCCGGTCTTGGAGCCGACATAGACGATGGGATTGCCGACGCCGGTCGCCGCCGAATAGAAGATCTTGTCCTGATCGGCGACGCCGACGGTCATGGCGTTGACCAGGATGTTGCCGTTGTAGGCCGGGTGGAATTCGCATTCGCCGCCGACCGTCGGCACCCCGACGCAGTTGCCGTAGCCGCCGATCCCGGCGACCACGCCGGCGACCAGGTGGCGGGTCTTGGGATGCTCGGGCCGGCCGAAGCGCAGGAAG
>JANQIJ010000419.1 GCA_028282185.1 Rhodospirillales bacterium | reverse complement strand
TGCGCCATCGGCTCAATCTCCGGCGCCGGCGTTTCGTCGGTTTCGACATCTGCCCCCGGTTCCCCGGCCATGGCATCGGCGAAGGCCGCGTCCAGATCTTCGCCGTCGTCGGCCGCCAATTCGGTCTCGGGGGCGGGATCAGGCTCGGACACCGCCTCCGGTTCCGCCACGGTTTCGGACCCCGTTTCAGGATCCGGATCGTCCTCCGGCTGGGCCTCGGCTTCGGCAGCGGGTGCCGCCTCGCCTTCCACGCCGTCGGCGACGTTGGTCTGCACCGCGGCCGCCGCACCGATCTCGGCCGAAACCGCGTCCTCGGCCACGGCCGGAGTCGTCCCGCCAGGGACGTCGCCCAGCTTGTCGCTGACATCCGTATAGGCGTCCAGGTCGAACCCGGGCGGACCGAACAGAAAGCCCTGGACGAAATCAATGCCGCAATCGTGGCAGAACTTGACCGTTTCCGGCGTATCGACCATTTCGGCGATGGTTTCGACGCCCAATTCCCGGCAGAACGACGCCAGTGCCGTGAGGAAGGCGCGGCCGCGCTCGATGGCTTCCGCGTTCTTGACCACAGGGCCATCGATCTTCACCACGTCGACGTCGATGGCGCTTAGGTACTGGAAGCTGGCGGCGCCGGCGCCGAAGTCGTCGAGGCAGACGGGATAGCCGCGCGAACGCAGCTTCTGAATGAACGCGTTGGCGCCCTCCAGGTCCTCGACACGTGAACTTTCCGTCAATTCGAAGATCAGATGGCCCTGGGTCCACGGGTTGGCGTCCAAGCGTTCGATCAGACCGTCCACGTAACGCTTGTCGACAATCGAATTGCCCGAGATGTTGACCGCGACGGAGGCATAGTTGGCGTGGTCCTTGTTTTCGTCCAACCAAACGATGACCTTGTCGACGACGGACAGGTCGAAGGCGCCGATCAGTCCCGTTTCCTCGGCGAAGGTAATGTATTTGAAGGGACTTTCGCCATGTTTGCCCTGGAACCGGGCCAACGCCTCATAATGGTGGATGACCCCGTCCTCGATCCCGACGATGGGATGCATGGCCATGCGGAAATCGGATTTCTTGACCACCCGGTTGAAGGTTTCCGCCGTTTCCGTCGCATCCTTGATCAGTTCGTCCATGCTGCCGGACAGCTTGTCCAAGCTGACGGCGCCGCCCTGGGACTTGGAAAACTCGCTCAGCGCATGGATCACCCCCTTGGTCAGGGTCTCTTCGTCCAAGCCGTCAGCGTCCTCGGCGTCGATGGTGGCGGAGCCGACGGCCACCTCGGCCTCGGGCGCGATGTTGCCGATGATGTCGGTGATGCGCTCCTTCATGGCGTCGACGTCAAGGCCCTCGTCATGGACCACGCCGTATTTGCCGTCGCCCAGCTTGGCCGCCGCATCGCCGTTGACCGAGCTCATCTTCAGGACCGAGCCGACGGCGCCCATCAGGTTTTCCCGCTGGGCCTCATCCATGTCCTTTTCGGCTTCGGCCAGGCCGTCGACCTCGAGCAGGGTCATCTTGCCCTCGCCTTCGGCCTCGGCCAGCATCTTGGACGCCATTTCGCCGAAGCTGTCGGCGTCGTAGAGCCCCTCCTTGCCCTTCTTCGAACCGTCGGCGCCGAGGCCGCCCTGCATGTGGAAGGCCAGGAAATACCGGTTGTCCAATTCCGGGTTCTTGTAGCCCGCCGATACCAGGGGCTGCGACGGCCCGTTGGGACCCTTGAAGCGCAGATGGATGTTGTCGAACTTGCCGGTCTTGTCGATGGCGTCGAGCATTTGTTCGGCAAGCACGCGGTCTTCCTCGACGAATAGGTCAAGGACATTCTGACCGCGCAGGGCCTTGGTGTCCTGACCGGTCAGAAACGTCAGGATTCCGCCGGCGAAGGTCACTCGACGCTCGGCGTCCAATTCGATGATCGCTTCGGCCCAACAGAAAGAAAACGCGACAAACCGCTCCCGGTCGGAAAACGTCCGCCGCTTCTGGTCCCCGGTTTCGGCGGTCTCCGCCATACCCTACCCTGCCTGCGCGTCCCTTGCGGGTTCGCTTCATTTCCTGTTCGCTTGGCTCGATTATAGGAACATTCGGCCGGCCATGAACATCCCTACTTTTGGTTGGGGGCGTGACAATTGCCTGGCAATCGCCCGTCCGGAGCTCTCAAACAACATGATAACTAATGGAACCGGGACGCGCCCGCCGTCACCGGATAGACACAATCAGTGATTGGGAAATGCAGCATGAACGCTCGCAAATCGGCCAAACCGCCCCGGCTTTTTACCGCCTTCGGCAGGGCCTTGATGATGGGAACCGGCCAGGCCGTCACCCGGCCAGGCCGTCACCCGGCCAGGCCGTCACCCGGTCAGGCCGTCACCCGGTCAGGCCGTCACCCTGAAAGTCCCGGCGTCGCGCCGCCGCGAGGTCAGCCTGGCGATCGAAAAACCCGCCTGGGGGCGTTCCGCACGGAATGCCACCCGACCTACGACCTACGTCCCGTGGTCAAGAAATCAAAGCCAAGGTGATGCGGGAGGACACCAGAAAAGACGGGGGCAAATAGCCCCCGCGCGTCACAAAGCTTGAAACGGGCGGGCCGGCGGCCCGCCCGCGATCAGGCAGCGAAGATCAGCCCGCCGCCTTGATCTGTTCGGCCTTCTTGACCATCACTTCCGCCTGCTTGATAGAGGCAATGTCGATCAGGCGACCGTCCAACGCGACCGCGCCCTTGCCTTCCTTCACCGCCTCTTCCATGGCGTCGAGGATGCGCTGCGCCTTTTCGACTTCCGCGTCCGTCGGGCTGAAGCACTCGTTGGCCAGGTCCACCTGCGACGGGTGGATCGCCCATTTTCCTTCGCAACCGAGGGTCGCGGCGCGCAAGGCCTGGGCCCGGAAGCCATCGGGGTCGGAAAAATCACCGAACGGGCCGTCGATCGGACGCAAGCCATGGGCCCGGGCGGCGACGACCATGCGGGCGATGGGATAATGCCACATGTCGCCCCAGTGCACTTCGCGATTGCCGGCGTCGTCCGGATCGGTCAGGACGTGGTAATCGGCGTTCGGCCCACCGATCACGGTGGTCTTCGCCTTGGTCGAGGCGGCGTAGTCGGCGACGCCGAAGTGCAGGCTTTCCAACCGCGGGCTGGCCCCGGCCAGTTCGTCCACGTTCATCATGCCAAGCGCGGTTTCGATGATCAGCTCGAAACCGATGCGCTTTTCCACCTTGGTGGCGTCTTCGATCTGGGTCACCAGCATGTCGAGCGCATAAACGTCCGACGCCGTCCCCGCCTTGGGGATCATGATCAGGTCAAGCTTGCCCGGCGCCTGTTCCAGGATATCGACGACATCGCGATACATGTAATGGGTGTCCAAGCCGTTGATCCGGATCGACATGGTCTTGCCTGACCAGTCCAGATCGTTCAGCGCCTGGATGATGTTCTTGCGCGCCGGCTCCTTGTCGTCCGGCGCCACGGCGTCTTCCAGGTCCAAGAACACCACGTCCGCCTTCGACTGGGCGGCCTTTTCAAGGAACGACGGGTTCGAGCCCGGAACGGCCAGTTCGCTGCGGTTCAGGCGCGCCTGCGCTTGTTCGACAATGTGAAAACTCATATGGACCTCCTGTGGACCTCCTGCGGATGGGTCGCGGCGCCGGGGCGGCGCCTTGGAAAAACTCCCGGTGCCTCGGCATGCCGGTCAATTCGCGGGCGCAAAATAACCAGCACCCTGCGTGGCCGCAAGGGGCAATTACCGCACCCGCCTAGAACGTGGCACCGCCATCCTCAGCGGCGGGATCGGAGATCACCGGCGATCGGATTGCCACCCCATGGCGGCATTTTCCGTCTGCTGACGGTCGGGTGCCCGAAGCGGGCTCAGTCCAAACGCACCCGGGCCAGCGGATGCGCGCCTTCAACCAAGGATCTGAGACGTTCCTCGAGCACATGGGTATAGATCTGGGTCGTCGAAATATCGGCATGGCCGAGCATTTGCTGGAGCGCACGCAGGTCGGCGCCGTGGGCCAGAAGGTGGCTGGCGCAGGAATGGCGCAGCACATGCGGCGAAACCCGGCGCGCCGGAAGGCCGGCGGCGACGGCCAATTCCTTCAACACCTGACCGAACCGGGCGCGGGTCATGTGCCCCTGCTTGGCCCTGGACGGAAACAGGAATTGACCGGCCGGACCGGCCGCGCGCGCCTTGACCAGGAACCCGTCACGCACCGCCAGATAGGCCGACAGGGCGTCCCGCGCCGGGTCGCCCATGGGCACCATGCGCTCCTTGCCGCCCTTGCCGCGCACAATCAGCACCCGGCCGTCCCGCGCCAGCGCGGTCAACGGCAGGCCGACCAGTTCAGACACCCTCAACCCCGTGGCGTAGAGAATTTCCAGCAGCGCCCGGGTTCGCAAACCGTCGGCGCCGGGCAGGGCCTGAGCCGCGGCAAGCAGGCGATCGACTTCGTCCTCGCTCAGGTACTTGGGCAGGGGCCGATCCGTTTTCGGCGCGTCGAGCGCCGCCGTCGGATCGTCGTCGCGCATCCGCTCCATCTGCAAGAAGCGGAAGAACTGGCGCAGAGCGGAGAGTTTCCGGGCCTGCGTGCTGGCCGCCATGCCGGCGCCGGAAAGCCGTTTGAGAAAGGCCTGAATCTGTTCCGGCTGGGCATCCTCGGGCGCCGTCCCGCGCCGGGCCAGAAACCCTTCGAAGTCCTGCAGGTCGCGGCCGTAGGACTCGATCGTGTTGGCCGCCGCGCCGCGCTCGGCGGCCATCATGTCGAGGAACAAGCCAACCGCGCGGCTCACGGCGCGCCCCGCCGAAGCATCGACCTTTCGACGCTCACAGACCCGCGGCCAACGCCGCTTCGAGCGCCAGCGCGCGGGCGGTTTCATCCAATCCGGCGATCCGCAGGCTGGTCACTGCCTGGCGCAACAGGGGAGCCGGGGCGGTGGGACCCAGGTTACCCAACGTCGCCAGGGCAAGAAGCGCGATCTCGCCGCGATGCGGCAGGTCCAAGGGTGCCGCATCCAGCGTCTCCTCCGCGTCGATGGGCGCTGCCGCCATTGCCGGGCCGGCGACGTCAACCGGCGATTCGACCGCCCCGGCGACCAGGTCGGCCGCCGTCTCGGCCAGGACCCTGTCTTGCGCTCCATGCTGGACAATGAACTCCTCAACCCGCGCGGTCACGGCGGTCAAGCGAAACAGCACGGCCGGGTCAGTCTGGCCGGTAGTGTCCGGCATCGGCGTGGCCGCATCCACGGCTTGCACCGATTCCGACGCCTCGGGCGTCTCTCTCGCGGGCGCCGC
>JANQIJ010000412.1 GCA_028282185.1 Rhodospirillales bacterium | reverse complement strand
TCATTCAGGAAGGCAACATCGGCCTGATGAAGGCGGTCGTCAAATTCGAATACCGGCGTGGGTACAAGTTCTCGTCCTATGCGACTTGGTGGATCCGCCAGGCCATCACCCGCTCGATCGCCGACCAGGCCCGGACCATCCGCATCCCGGTGCATATGATCGAAACGATCAACAAGCTGGTCCGCACGTCCCGCCAGATGCTGCACGAGATCGGCCGCGAGCCGACGCCGGAGGAACTGGCCGGGCGGCTGTCCATGCCGCTGGAGAAAGTACGCAAGGTGCTGAAGATCGCCAAGGAACCGATCTCCCTGGAAACGCCCATCGGCGTCGAGGAAGACCGCCATCTGGGCGATTTCAGCGAAGACAAGAACGCGGTGCAGCCGCTCGACGCGGCGATCCAGGGCAACCTGCGCGAGACCACGACCCGGGTTCTGGCCAGCCTGACGGCGCGCGAGGAACGGGTTCTGCGCATGCGCTTCGGCATCGGCATGAACACGGACCACACGCTCGAAGAGGTCGGCCAACAGTTCTCGGTGACCCGCGAACGAATACGCCAGATCGAAGCCAAGGCGCTCAGGAAGCTGAAGCATCCGTCCCGGTCACGGAAACTCAGAAGCTTCCTGGATTACTGATCCAGCGACTTGGGACTCGGTTTCGAAGGCCGGAGACGGGAACGTTTCCGGCCTTCGTTTTTGAGTTTACGCAAATGCGTCGTCGCGATCCCATGCGGGTCGCTCGGGATTTGCGATGATATTGTATTTACGCAAATGCGTCGTCGCGATCCCATGCGGATCGCTCGGGATTTGCGTGAAGGGCCAGTAGCTCAACTGGTTAGAGCCGACGGCTCATAACCGTCTGGTTGCAGGTTCGAGTCCTGCCTGGCCCACCAATTTCCATATCTCACGGTAATTCGCTTCGCTCATACCTCCGATGGGGCGCGCTGACCGCGCGGCGCCCGCTTGGGCGCTGGGCCGGGAGTTCAATATTTCTCCCGCCGGCTCCACCATTCACTCTATTGCCTTGAAAATGTCAGTTTCCTAGCGGCATAAATGCTGCGCCGGTGAATTGTCATGAAAGAGAAGCAGCCAGCATGTCGAAACTGCGCATTGGGTCTTCTGTTCGGGTCAATCTCGTCGCCATCATCGGCCTCATTCTGGTCGCCGGTTTCGCAACCAGCAGCGCCATCAGTTATCAGGTATCGAAGGCCAGCCTGCGGGATGCGTTGATCGGCAACGAATTGCCATTGACCAGCGACAACATCTATTCGGAGATTCAGCGCGATCTGCTACGCCCCGTGTTCGTCGCCTCGATGATGGCCGACGACACGTTCGTTCGCGACTGGTTGTTGGAGGGAGAGATCGATCCCGACAGGATGATCCGATTCCTCAACGAAATCCGAAACCAGCACGGGATGTTCACCAGCTTCCTCGTCTCCGAGAGAACCCGAAGGTACTATCACTTCACGGGAATATCGCAGATCGTTTCCGAGCAAGACCCGGCGGATTCCTGGTACTTCCGGGTCCGGGAGATGCAGGACGAGCACGAAATCAACGTTGACCTGAACGCCGAACAACAAAACGCGTTGACGATTTTCATCAATCACAAGGTCTTCGATTACGACGGCAACTATCTGGCCACGACCGGTGTCGGCATTGCCTTCGACGCCCTCACCAAGGTGGTCGCACGATACAAGGAGAACTTTTCCAGGCACGTTTATTTCGTCGACAAAACCGGCGAGATCATGGTCCGTTCAGACGGCGCCGCGATCACGGAAAACAATATTCTCAACGCCCAGGGCCTTTCCGCCGTCGCCGATCAGTTGTTGGCGACAGACCACAGTCTTTTCGAATACGACCGAAACGACGAAACGATGCTGGTCAGCGCCCGTCACATTCCGGAGCTCGATTGGTGGGTCATCATCGAACAGGAGGAGGCGGCGGCGCTTGCCGGCATCCGCCAAAGCCTGATCACGAACTTTTTCGTCGGCGCCATCGCCATCTCCCTGACGCTGGTGACCGTGCTCTACGCGGTCAACCTGTTCTACGCGCGCTTGGAACAGAAAGCCTTGGAGATGGCCGAACTGGCCGAACACGAAGCCAACCTGAACCGGCAGTTGAAATACGAATCGCAAGTCAAGGACAAGTTCTTTTCGATCATCTCCCACGACCTGATTTCACCGTTCGGCGCCTTGCTCACGGGAACGGAAATGATGTCGCGTTACGCCGATACCTACAGCAAGGAGAAGCTCGTCGAATTGGCCGAGATGATCCACGGGCGCGGGCAAAACGTCTTCAACCTGCTGCGAAATTTGCTCGATTGGGCGCGCCTGCAGATCGATGGCGTCAACTTCGAGCCTGAAAACACCGATCTGCGCAGGGTCGTCGAAAGATGCCTGGGCCTTCTGTCCCCCAGCGCCATCGATAAGGGGATCACGATCGTCAATGCCATCGATGACAGGGTGGTATTCGCGGACCCGAACATGGTCGATACGGTGATGCGCAATTTGATCTCGAACGCCATCAAGTTCACCTCACCGGGGGGAGAGATCAGAATATCGGCGGCGACGGACCGGAAAACGACGCGAGTCACGGTCAGTGACACCGGCGTCGGCATCGCGAAATCGCGTCTCGATCGAATTTTCGAGCTTGATCGGATCGTCTCGACAGTGGGGACCGGCGGCGAACCGGGAACGGGTCTCGGCCTGCCGCTCTGCAAGGAAATGGTCGAACTCAACGGCGGAAGGTTCTGGATCGATAGCGTCGAATGCGAAGGGTCTCGGTTTCATTTCACCCTTCCGGTCGAAAGACCGTAACGCCGGACGCGGCGGCCGAGGGGGTATTGGCCCCCAGGGCACGCCGACCGGAGCGATCCGGCCTGGCATCAAAGTTTCATCGAACGAACCTCCTTCCGCGCTTAGAATGAGGCACGGGCCGGCGGGACCGCTCCCCGGGCCGGCGGTCGCGCCGCGAAATTTTGTTTTTTGGCATGTATTTAGAGGCTTTAGAGCGTGTCACGTTTAAATTGAAACAGCTGAGACGCCGTTTCCGGTTCGCTGGCTGGGAAGGCCGACTCCCGGGGCCGCGGGTGTCCCCGTATAAATTTGACCGGGGGCGCCCCCGGTGACCCGGATACCCCGCATCGCCTTCACCTCTTCTCCTGGCCGGAAACCCGACTTGCCGATCTCAGCTGTTTCAATTTAAATGTGACACGCTCTAGTGTCCTAAAAGGCAAGGACCGAATGCGAACAACTGGGATGATCCGATGAACGTGAAAGCACTAAGTTCGCGTCTGCTGGCGATGGCCGTGCTGGTGTTGGCCGCGATGGCGACCGGACCGCTGCAGGCCGACGACGACGCGCTGGAGGTCGAACTCAACAAGCTGGAGCCGGCGGACGATGCCTGCCGCGCCTACCTCGTGATCAAGAACGGGATGGACAACGCCTTCACCAAGCTGAAGCTTGACCTTGTGATGTTTGATGGGGACGGCGTGGTCGCCCGACGTCTCGCGGTCGAGGCGGCGCCGCTGGCGGCGGAGAAAACCGTCCTCAAGGTGTTCAGCATGTCCGGCCTGGAGTGCGACTCCTTGAGCCGGGTTCTATTGAATGATGTGATTGCCTGCGCCGACCCATCCGGGACCCGGACGGATTGCGTCGATCGCATGAAACTGTCGAGCAAGACCGACGTCGATTTCATCAAGTAAGTCCCGGGCAGATCTCAGGCCAACCCAAGTGCCGGAAACGTCCGATTGACGCGGCCGGCAGGGCAGGCGCCGTGCGGTCTCTACCGAGCGGCCCGCTGGTCGAGCTTGGGTCCGACGACGGACAGACCGCAGCGCAAGGCCTCGGTTTCCATCACGTCGTCCGGCATGACGTTGGCCAGGTTGACATCCGGGCCGAAGGTCTCGAGCAGGAAGCGTTTAAGCTCATAGACATCGTTCGGCGCGACGCCCTTGATCCAGGGGCCGGTCAGTTCGAACAATGTCTTCTCCAGATCGATGCCGGCCTTGAGGCCCGCCAAGAGCTCCGTGTCCGGTTCGCCGTCGGCGATCAGTTCGGCACCTTCGACCAGGACCACGTCGGCGCCCGCGTCAAAACAGATTTCGGCCTGGCGGATCAGTTCGCCCGCCGATTGAATTTCCAGCTTCGAGCCGACCTCGCCATGAACCTCATGGCCGCAACCGATCGCCGTCTTGATCATCCGCGCCCGTTCCGCGTCGTCCAGCGGCACGCAATTGTCGGAGATTTCCAGGGCGTCGAACCCCAGGCGCCTGGCTTCGTTGAAGAACGGTTCCATCCCGGCCCAGCCCTGGGTGGCGAAAACGTATTCCGAGAACTGCCCGCCCAGGAACGGCGTGACGCCCCGGTCCTTATACATCGCCAGCTTGGCGACGAGCATGTCCTCGGGATAGAGCCGGGCCGTGCCGACGACAATCTTGACCAGGTCCACATAGGGCGCCAGCAACGCCATGTTGTCTTCCGCGCGGCCGGGCGGCAGGCCCCAATCCATCATCATGGTGATGCCCGTGCGCCGCGGTTTGCGCGAACGATCCGCCGGCAACGGGACCATCGCAAAGGGTTCGGTCATGATTGTTTTCTCCCGGACAAAAGGATTAATCGAACATCGGCGTCACGCCCGGCGGCACGGAGAAGCCCAGGTCGCCGCGCTTGATGATCGCGGCCTTGCCGCCGTTCTCGTCGATCATCCGGGCCTGTGTCGCCCGCGCCGCCCGGCCGACCGCGACCGGGTCGCAGACCGAGTTAAGATCGTTCATCAGTTCCTGGATGACGTGTTCATGGCCGCCGGTTTCGGCCAGATCGACCAGTTCCTCGGGATCGTCGGCCAGGTTGAACAACTGGTCCGGATAATCGGCGTAATGCACCAGCTTGTAATCCCCCCGGCGGATCAGAAAGGCAGCCGTCTTCGAGCCCATGCCGTGATACTCGGAGAAGGCGAAGCGGTCCGCCTCGGCGCCATCGGCGATGTCCAACAGGTTGCGCCCCGAAAGATCGTCCGGCAGACTGTCGCCGTCGGCCGCCCCGACGCAATCCATGATGAAGGGATAGATGTCGTTGAAGGTGACCGGCGTCTTGACGGCCCGCCCTTTCGGCACGTCCGGACCGGCGATGATCAAAGGCACGGCGGCTGCTTCCTCGTACATCACGCTTTTGCCCCAGGCACCGCGCGAACCCATGTTGTCGCCGTGGTCGGAAGTATAGAGAACGCGGGTGTCGTCCATCAATCCGACATCTTCCAACGCCGCCATGATCAGGCCGATCTGTTGGTCCATGAAGGTGATCAGGCCGAGATATCCCGCCTGCGCCCTTTTGACCATGTCCATGTTTGCGAAATGTTCGTCATAGGCAAAGATCTGCCGATAGGTATCGATATAGGGATGGATCGGTTCGTGGCGCTTGTCATAAAGCTTGGGCGGCGCAAGGTCGCGGTTGTAGTAGCGGTAGAAATGTTCCGACGGCGCGGTCAGCGGGAAATGCGGCGCCACCAGGGAAACGAACAAAACCCAGGGTTTGTCCTTATACTTGGGCGCCTGTTCGTAGATCCAGGTCTGGGCGGCGGCGGCGATGTCCCGGTCATAGCGGGTGTACATGCTTTCGCCGGGACCGGCCATCTTCGCCATCTTCCAGCTGGCGCCGCGCTTGGGCGTGTCTTCATCACGGATCAAACCCAAGAGGTCGCCCTTGCCGTCAATGATATGCATGGCGATCTGCTCGTCGGCGAAACCGTTGTCGTCGTCCGGGGAACGGAAATGCAGCTTGCCGATCGATACCGTCTGGTGGCCCAGGCCGCGCAGCACCGCATGCCAATTGGTGTCGCGCCCGTCGAAGGCGGTGGCGTTGTCCCAGGCGCCGATCTCATGCACGTAACGCCCGGTGGCGAAGCTCGCCCGCGCCGGCACGCAAACCGGACAGGTCGTATAGGCGGCATCGAACCGTGTCCCGCCTGCTGCCAGACGATCCAGGTTGGGCGTATGGATGAAGTCATGACCGTAGCAACCGGTGACCGAACGTGTATGCTCGTCGGACATGAAGATGATCAGGTTCTTTGGCGTCATGCGCTGGTCCCGTCCCGCCCGCTGGTAAAACTATATAGAATGTCATTCTATCCAGGCGGAAAAGCGATGCAATCCATCATCCGGAACGCTCCTTTTGGCAATGCGGCGGGAACCGGCGCAACATCGATGGGGCAACGACGCTTGCGACAGGCGGAACGATCATGACCCGAAAAGCGAAAGAAGGCGATTTTTTGGCCCGGTTCTGGCCCGCGAGCAGCCGGCTGCCGAAACACGAATGCCTGCGCCGGGCGATCACGGCGGCAATCCTCGACGGATACTGGGCGCCGGAAGGACGCCTGCCGACGGAACAGGAATGGGTCGCCGCGACGCCCTGCTCGCTGGGCACAGTGCAGCGCGCGCTGCGCGACCTTGTGTCCGACGGGTTGATTCTTCGGCGACGCGGCAGTGGCACCACCGTCGCCGCCGTGGGCCATCCGCTGGAACTGCCGTGGCATATGCGGTTCCGCCGCGCGGCAAAGTCAGCCGGCAAACCGGCAGAGGCCGGTGGCGGCGGGGACCCGGCCTATCTGCCGTTTTACGCCCGGATCGTTGCCCGACGGGTCAGCCGGGCGCGGGGGCCTTGGTCCGCCGCCCTGGGCCAGGCCCGGGGGGCCAAGGTGGTGCGCATCGAACGGGTCATGGTGATCGGCGACCTGTTCGGCGTATATGCTGTGTTTCATGCCCTGGCCGACCGGTTTCCGGAATTGGTCGACCTGCCGGTCAGCGCCCTGGCCGCGTCGCACCTGCGGGATCTGATGGCCAGACGGCATCTGGTTCCCGTCAGCGGCCTGCGTGAATGCCTGCGCGGCGAAACGCCGAGCGCCAAGATGGCCAAGGCCTGCCGCTGGCCCGCCGCGACCGAACGGGTTTCCGTGCTCAATGTCGTCGCCGAGGCAGCCGACGGCAGCACCATGTACTATCAGGACTTTTTCATTCCGCCCAACGATTGCATCTTGGATTTGGGGATGCCGTCAGGCGGTTAGGAGCCGGATGGATTAATTGGCCCGGAAGCCTTCGGCCAGCGGGTCATGAGCCCGCGAAGCCCCTGTCCTATTCCAAGCCCGTCGGCGCCCGCGACCGACAAAATGTCGCCTGGGCGCTTGTCGGTCCGCCGGCCGCCTGCTATGACGCGGGCAGCATGATCATCAGCCAAATATCCGATACCCACCTGGACCCAGCGGAGGACAATGGAGCGGCCCGATTGCGCGACCTCGAGCGCGTCGTCGCCGCGATCAACGCCCTCGACCCCCTGCCGGACGTGGTTATTCATACGGGCGACATGGCCCATAACGGCACGCCCGAAAAGTATCGTTCCGCCCGCAGTGCCTTGGACAAGCTGCGCCCGCCGCTCTACGTGGCGGCGGGCAACCGTGACGACCGCGCCGATCTGGAAGACGCCTTTCCCGGGGGCCGTGACCTGATGCCGGGAATGCCCTTTCGGCAATACGCCGTCGATGCGTTTCCGGTCCGGCTGATCGCCCTGGATACCCTCCATGAAGGCAGCAACATGGGCGGCTACTGCCAGGATCGGGCCGACAACCTGCGCGCCGCCTTGGACGAACAACCTGAGAAACGGACGGTCCTGTTCATGCACCACCCGCCTTTCGTGGTGAGCGCATCGAAATACACCCACCAGTTCGCCGATTGGGACGGAGTAGGCCGCCTGGAACGGGCGCTGGAAGGCCAGAAACAGGTGATCCGCGCTTTCACCGGCCACGCCCATCGTGACGCGGGCGGCGAGATCGCCGGCGTGCCGGTCAGCTCGATTCCCAGCGTCGCCATCGACCTGCGGCTGGGCGACTTCGCTGATGATTGGCGGGACAAGCCGCTTTTCCAGCTGCACCGATTGGACGCCGGCGCCGGGTTTACCAGCGAACTGCGCGCGGCGGCATAGTTGCCTTCACCGCGATCGGGCAATCCATGCCAGCGGTTTGACGCGCCCTTCCGTCGCCCAAGAACCAGCCGGCCGGCAGTGTGTCGGCGGACCGCCGGTTCGGTCAGCCTTACGGCTTTTTCGGCGTTTCGTAGGGAACTTCCTTGTGCCAAGGCTCCCAAGTGGTTTCGTAGCCGACGAAGCCCTTCTCGTTGGGCTGCATCTGCTTGGTCGTCACATAGGCGGCATGGCCATCGGGAACCTTGGGCCGTTCTTTCGGGGGTGCGCTCATAATTCAGTTTCCTTCCTGCCGTTCATCGGGTTGTTGCGGGATAGAATAACGCGCTTTCGCGCGGCGATACAGATGTCCTTGCCGACCTTGCCTACATCGGCACCATCAACGTCTTGTCGATATCCGGTGTCGCGCCGACGGGGCCGCCGGCTTCGATTTCTGCCGCCGTCGCGTCGCGGACCTTGAGGATTTCCAGCTTGAAAATGACCTGTCGGCCGCAAAGTGGGTGGTTGCCGTCGATGGTCAGGGTCTCGTCATCGATCCGGGTGACGAGGAAGCTCTTGACGTCGCCGTTTTCATTCTCGGCCATGATCTGGGTGCCGATCTTGCGGTATTCCTCGGGCACGTTTTCCAAGGCGTCGGTGAAGACCAGCGTTTCGTCGCGCGGGCCGTAGACCTGATCGCCGTTGAACGCGACCTCGACGAATTCGCCGGGCGCCTTGCCTTCCAACTGTTCGGCGACGGAGGGCATCAGAATGTCGTTGGCGCCGTGGACATACCCGATGGGGTATTCGACCGCGATCAGCACCTCGGACGACTTCTCGTCGATCACGCGATAGGCCATTTCGACATACTTACCTTTTTCGATTAAGTCGCTCATATGGGGTACGCCACAAACTTGGGGTCTCGGTCCGCCGCTTAGAAAATGGAGGCGCCGAATATCTTGACCTCGCCGTCCTCATAACCGAGGACGAGACGGCCCAGCCATTCGCCTTCCTTCTTGGTGCTGCGCGTCCGGTAAAGACAGGTGACATGCTCGCCCCGACGGATCGTCCCCAGGAATTCGACCGACTCCGCCAGGTTCCGCGTCAGCTCGCTGTTGGCGAACTGCTTGCCGACTTCGATCTCGTTCAGCCCAAACACCAGGTTGGCGGCGAAGTGGCGGGTGAACTCGCCGTACTTGCCGTCGTTGGAAGCCTTGATCAGATGGCTCCAAAGCGGATTGGCGATCGCCAGTATTTCATCGTCGGTCATCTCGACAAGGTTCATGGCCAGCTCTCTGGTATGGGCGGCGGACGGCGATCAGCCGCCACCGGACCGGTTGCGGATAAGCGCCCCGGTTCTGCGGGTAACCTTCGGCATATCAGCCCAGGGCGCTCCAAGCAAGGTGCGGCCGGGCGGGACCCTTTGGGGTGCCCGCCCGTTGATCCACCTAGGCGTCCGCCGTTTCTTTCGTGCCCGCGCCGGCTTCCGCCTCGTCGGGTTCGTCCTTGCTGACCAGGTGGTACACCGGCGCTTTTTCCATGGTGTATTCGCCGGTTTCCGGATCACGGCGCGACACGGTCAAGACATGCCAATTTTCGTCGTCCAGTTTCATGGCGTCGCCCCGGTAGTAATACCCCGGCCACCGCGTTTCCTTGCGGAACAGCGTGTGCTGGGTGACGCATTCGGCCGTCCGGTGCCGGTGCTTCAACTCCCAGCACCTGAGCAGCTCGTGGAAATCGGAGGCCCCCAGCATCTCGAGATCTTCCTCCATGATTTTCAGCTTCTTCAGGCCTATGTTCAACAGCTTCTCATTGGTCATGTAGCTGACCGTGACGCCGCCGCAATACTCATCCATCAGCTTCTGCAGACGGTCGAGGCCCTGCCTGGGGTTGATATAGTTGGGATTGACATCGCCGGCGACGATCTCATTCCGGTACATCTTGTAATGCTCCAGGGGCTTGTAGACCTGTTCCTTGAACTTGTTGATCTGCTTGTCGGAAACGACGATGCCTTCGCCCTTGCCGTCATCGATGTATTTGCAGGCGGCCTTGGCGGACAAGCGACCCTCGGTGAACGAGCCCGACGAGAACGCATGCGGCGTGCCGCCGACCGCGTCGCCGGCGCCGAACAGGCCCTCGATGGTCATCATCCGGTTGTAGCCCCAGAAATATTCCGGCGGCGAGATGTCTTCGGGGCCGGAACACCAGGCGCCGGTCGCCGGCGCATGGCTCCCCATGACTTTGGGTTCCGAGGTCGTCTGTTCCGGGTTCTCGTTCTTCGGGTCCACGTCCGTGGCGGCCCAGAGGACGGCCTGGCCGATGGTCATGCCGAGGAAGTTCTCCCAGCCCACCTCTTGCAGATGCGGGTCTTGGAAGGCCTGCATCGTCACCATATGAATGGGCCCCCGGCCCGCGTTCACCTCGTTGATGAGCGCATGATTGCGCAAGCAGGTGGGGATCGGCCGGTGGGGCAGGTGCGACACCTCCGGATCCAGGTATTCCTTGCCGACCATTTTCTGCAACGCCGGGAACCAGTTGCTCTCGTACTCCTCGCCGTTGCAGTTCTGCGTATAGGTCTTGAGGTGCAGGAAGTAGGCGCCGACCGGGCCGTAGCCGTCCTTGAACCGGGCCAGGACGATGCGGTTTTCCATCTGCGTCATCTTGGCCCCGGCGTTGATCATCAGGCCATAGGCCGAACCGGACGACCAGGGCGCGTACCAGACACGGCCCATGCCTTCGCCGGTGGACCGGGGCTTGAAGATGTTCGACGCCCCGCCGGCGCCGCAGACCACGGTTTTGGACTTGAAGACGTGGAAGTCACCGGTCCGCACGTTGAAGCCGACGGCGCCGGCGATCCGATTTTCCTTGGCCTCGTCCATCAACAGATGGGTCACGCAGATGCGGTTGAAGACCTTGTCGGCCGACTTCTTGGCCGCCTCGGCGACGATCGGCTTGTAGCTCTCACCATGGATCATGATCTGCCACCGGCCTTCGCGGAGGAACCGGCCCGTTTCCGGGTTCTTCATCAGCGGCAGGCCCCATTCCTCGAACTGGTGGACCGTGCTGTCGACGTGCCGGGCCATATCGAACAACAGATCCTCGCGGACCAGACCCATCAGGTCGATCCGCGCGTATTCCACATGGTTTTCCGGGTTGTTTTCGCCCCACCGCGTGCCCATGTAGCAGTTGATGGCGTAAAGCCCCTGGGCGACGGCGCCGGACCGGTCGATGTTTGCCTTTTCGGCGATGACGATTTTCTTGTCCTGGCCCCAGAACCGGGCCTCGAAGGCGGCACCGCAGCCGCCCAGGCCGGAGCCGGCGACCAGGATATCGATGTTGTCTTCTACGATCGTTTTGTAAGCCATCAGTACACCACGCCTTTTTTGAGTTTGAGACCGTTCGATTCCAACGTGTGCAATCCGCCGTCGTCAAAGCGGATGTACTTGGGTTCGTTGTACAGCAATTGACTGTCGCGCTGTTCCTGGGTCGGCGCCGGAACGTCCTTGAGCTTGGGAATGTGCTTGCCCCAGGGCTTGGTGGTGATCGGCGAGAGGAAGTTCTTTTCCGTGCCGTTGCGGTACTTGATCCGCCAGGCGATGGTGCCCTTTTCCTCTTCACGCAGCACCCGAACACTGTGCCCAAGCGGCGCAAAATCGGCATAGCCACGCACGTCGATGGCGTTCTGCGGGCAGGCCTTGACGCAGGAATAACATTCCCAGCACATGTTGGGCTCGATGTTGTAGGCACGCCGATAGGTCTTATCGATGTGCATGATGTCGGACGGGCAGATATCGACACAATGTCCGCAGCCGTCGCATCGGGTCATGTATACAAAAGTTGGCATTTGGCGTTTCTCTCCGTTCAGAAGATTGATGTCGGCTGAAGTGTCAATAGTGACGAGGCGCTTCGCGCTTGATGCCAAGCCCCATATCCAACGGCGCGTCCTTCAACAGCTCCATGGAATGGCGGTCGCGATCCTCGGCCGAGGACCGGTCAGCGGGCTTGGGCAGACCGTTCCGCGAACCGTTCGCCTTGGCCACGTTCTTTTCAAAAGCCGCGGCCGGCTTGAAGAACATATGGGAAAACTTCGACCAGGGCACGCCACCGAACAACACCACCGTGGCGATCAGATAGAGGCCGAGCCAGATGTTGGTCCAGCTGCTGCCGATCGACTGGGCATAAGCCCAAACCAGCGCCATGGTGCAGCTCGCCAGCAGGGACAGGACGAACAGGTCGGCGCGGATCAGCTTGAACGGCGAGGAGCCCTCAGCCGCGACATCGACGCGAATGAAGAACCAGAACCAATAGCCGCCGACGCAGACCAAGATCGCGCCGATCCACCACAGCGGCGCCCAGAAGCCGGGATTGGCCACGGTCGGGTGGTACATCACCATGACGAAGGTCGCCAAGGCATAGGCGATGAAGCCGTACATCCCCAAAAGATGGGCGATCCGCCGTTTCGCGCTGCAGAATTCGGAAGACAGCATGACCTCGTTGACCGCGGTCGACAAGGCGATGCCGACGCTGCCGCCGGCCGGCGTCGTGGCATCGGCCTTGGTCTTCCGCCAGTTGGCGAAAAAGTACTTGGCACTGCCCTTGTGGATGACGTCGAACAAGGTGCCGAAGACGACAAACAGGATCATGACGATGACAAAACCCTGCATGACGCCGGGCGGAATGGACGCCGAAAGCTCGGCAAAGGGATTGGTGTTGAACATTAATACTGTCCCTAACTGTGGCAATTGATTGCGGCGTAACGCCGGCCCGGGCGGCCGATCAGGGCCGCCGCCCCGAAACCCCTCCGCGTCGGAAACACGGCGACCGCCGCCGGCAGCCCCCCGTCCGCCGCAGGCGATGACATACGGAAATCAGACACCCGACCGGATACTGCGCGGAAGACGAACGCCCTTTCGCGACTCTTCGAACACACCCCTAGCGGCATTTCGGTTGGTAACCTCCCTTGTTCCCGCCCCCTGTTGTTATTAAGGAGCCTTGTCGGCTCACGGCACGGGAATTGTTTTTGTCCCTACAGTCTATGACGCGTCACATATTCGACGTCAATAAACTGTATCCTATCACATCCTCGGCCTCGTCTATTGAAACGCCTATCATGCGCCAAGTTTGATAGTCAATTTCGATCAAGCTGGATGCCATTTATTGTAATAAGAAGCACCGATCTCAAAGTCTGTCGTTTGGGCGACACTTGGCTCGACCGCCGCCTCCGGGCCGTCGGACGTCACTTCAGAGACTCGTAATAGTCCTGCAGAATGGCAACGACCTCGGGCCGCGAGAACTCGGCCGGGATGGGTTCGTGATTGCCGAACATTTCGCGCAAACGGGTGCCCGAGATATTGAGCTTGGTTTCCGGCCCATGGGGACAGGACTTCGCCGGCGTCTTGCCCGTTGCGACCTCGGCCGAGATCACAAGACGTTCCTTTTCTGAAAGCGTCGAGCCGTCCGCTTGTTCATAACAGACGCTTGCCGTGGCCATACCATTACACTGATGACAGAAGAACGTGATGTCGATCTTCAACGGCTGCAGGATCAGGCTGCCATCAGGAAGATCATCGAAAATGTCCTGGGCATCGAACGCGCCGTAATAATCGCCGACCCCGGCGTGGTCACGGCCAACCACCAGATGCGAGCAGCCGAAGTTCTGGCGGAACACGGCGTGCAACAGGGCTTCGCGGGGACCGGCATAGCGCATTTCGATGGGGTATCCGGCCTGGATCACCGTTTCCGGCTCGAAATAGTGATCGACGAGGGCACCGATCGCCTTGACCCGGGTTTCGGCGGGGATGTCGCCAGACTTCAGCGCGCCCAAAACCTGGTGAATCAGCAAACCGTCGCAGACCTCGACCGCGGTCTTGGCAAGGAACTCGTGGGAGCAATGCATCGGGTTGCGGGTCTGGAAGGCCGCGACCGTGGACCAGCCCTTGGCCTCGAACATGGCACGGGTTTCATCGGGTCGAAAATACAGCCCTTCATAAGTCTCTGGAAAGCGGCCTTCGGACAGGACCCGCACCGGCCCGCCCAAGTTGACCGGACCCTGGGCCAGAACCTTTTGCACGCCCGGATGGGCTTCGTCGGTGGTGCCATAGACGTTTTGGTTTTCCAAGTCCTTGTCGATACCGTATTTTTCATCGACAGTCATGATGCCGAGCACCTCACTCGTCGCGCCGTCAACCAGCGCGACTTCCTCGCCCGCCGCAATGCTGTCGGCCAAGTCCTGTTCGGCGGAAACGGTGATCGGGATGGGCCAAAAAACGCCGGATGCCAACTTCATGTCCACGCAACTGCCGCACCAATCGGCTTCGCCCATGAAGCCGTCCAATGGCGTGTAGGCGCCCATGCCGAGCATGATGACGTCGGAGGTCTCCCGGCTCGTCATCGGCACTTGTTTCAGGTTCCGCGCGCGGGCGAGCGTCGCCTCGCGTTCCGTCGCCGGAATCATGCGCGGGTTCAGATCACCGCCGCCGTGGGGCGGTACCAGCTTGGACATAACGTTTCCTCTTTCAATGCTTTGATCGGATGTTTTGCCCATTATGCTGGGCATTCGTTTCAATTGTTGTCGCCCGCGCGACTTAATCACAGCTTTACACCCGACCAAACATCATTTTGGCTATCGGCCGAGAGGCCAACGCTTTTTCATACGCATGACCAACTGGCATCAGGCGGGCGGGCACGGCCGCGGGGAACGGACATCGCCGTGCCGGAAAAGGGCCCCCGATCACCACAGGCCTCGCCGGCTTTCACGCCCGTCTCACCCGACCTAATAATCCGCTATAATGCCAAGCCAGACACCGCGCCCAGTGGCGCCGGCAGACGGAAGGGCGATGGACAGAGACCGACAACAAACCGGAAAAACACAGTCTGCCGCGGATGGGGCCGATGGCACAGCGGACTCGTTTGACGCGGTCTTGGCGGAAGTCGACCGGCTGGCCGCGTCCGAATCCGACGGGCCGGCGGCCGAGGATCACATCATGGCCCAGGCAAGCATCCCGGAAGACAAGCTGGCGGCCTTGCGCACCCTCTACGACCGACGTTTGGACGAACAATGCGGCGACCTGACCCGGGCGGTCGACGCCCTGACGCAGCACCCGGAAAACGCCGCGGCCCGCGACCGCGTCGCCGGCCTGACCCATGCCATCAAGGGCGGCGGCGGATCCATCGGCTATGGCCTGGTCACCACCGTCGCGGCCCAGGCGGACGACCTGTTGCGTAAGCGGATGACGTTGACCCCGGCGGACCTGACCAGTCTGATGTTTCACGCCGAAGCCTTGGCCCTGATTGCTCGGCACCGGCTGACCGGCGGCGGGCGGGCGGGCGGGCCTCGCCCTGCTTCAGGGACTGCGCCGGTTCTGCCCCAACCTGCCGGCGGGCGATTGAGGCCCGATCGGGTCTTCGGGCGGCCCTCGTCGAACCCGTCCCGCGTCGCGTCCGCCGGTTCCGTGCCGTGTCAGGCGTCCTTCCCTTGCTTATAGGTCGCCCGGGCGATGTAGTCGGTCGCCGGGGGCGCACGGCGGAACGCGGGATCGGCCATGACTTGTCGCAGGAACGTGAGGTTCGTTGACAGGCCGGCGATTTCGATCTCGGCCAGGGCCGTCGCCAAACGCTCGATCGCCTGTGATCGATCCGTGCCACGCGCAATCACTTTGGCGATCATCGGGTCGTAATGCGGGGTGATCCGGTCGCCTTCGCGGAGGCCGTGATCGATGCGCAGGTCGGCCGACGGACCGGGCAGGCGAAACGTCTCCAACAGACCGGGTGCCGGCAGGAAGTTCTTTTCCGGCCGCTCGGCATAGACCCGGCATTCGATGGCGTGGCCGCGGGCCGTGACCGCGTGCTGCGCCGGCGGCGCGTAGGTGCCCTGGGCGATCTCGATCTGCGCCGCGACCAGGTCCAGGTCCGTGATCATTTCCGTGGCTGCGTGTTCGACCTGGATGCGGGTGTTCATTTCCAGGAAGTAAAAAGCCTCGGTCGCGGGATCGTAGATGAATTCCACCGTGCCGGCGCCGCGATAGGTTTCGTGGCGCACCAGATCCATCGCCGCCTGGCGCATGGCCCAGCGGACGGCGTCCGGAATCTCCGGCGCGGGCGCCTCCTCGATCACTTTCTGAAAACGACGCTGCACCGAACAGTCGCGGTCTAAGACATGCAGACCGCCGCCGTCGCCCAGGCCCAGAACCTGAACCTCCACATGTCGGGCGCCATCGATGAACCGTTCCAGATAGATCGTGCCGTCGGCGAAGCTGCGTTCCGCCAGGGCCTGGGTGGTTTCCACCTGACGCGCCAGGTCGTCCGGGCCGTCGACCCGGCGCATGCCGATCCCGCCGCCGCCGGCGGCCGCCTTGACCAAAAGGGGAAAGCCGACCCGCGCCGCCGCCCGGTCCAGGCCCGCCGTATCGCCCGGCGCGAACCGGGGACTGCCGGGCAGAACCGGAACCCCCGAGGCCAAGGCGATGTCACGGGCCCGCTGCTTGTCGCCCATGTCCTCGATGGTCTTCGGCCGGGCGCCGATCCAGGTTCGCCCGGCGGCCTCGACCGAACGGGCGAAGGCCGGATTCTCCGCCAGGAAGCCGTAGCCCGGATGAACGGCCTCGGCCGCCGATGCCTTTATCGCGGCGAGCACCGCCGCCTGGTTCAAGTAACTTTGCGCCGTCGGCGCCGGGCCGATGGCATGGGCCTCGTCGGCCAGCGCCACATGCAGGGCATCCGCATCGGCCTCGGAATACACCGCGACGGTGGAGATTCCCAGATCCCGGCAGCTGCGGATCACGCGGCAGGTGATCTCGCCCCGGTTGGCGATGAGAATCTTTCGAATGGCCATCGAACAGAGGTCCTTTGCCGAACATGTTTACGGCGCGGCGCCGGCCTTGGCCCGGGGTCCCAGGCCGATCTTCAGGCGGTCCTGGGCCAGCGCGATGTATTCACAGAGGACCGGCCGGGTTTCCCGGGGGTCGATGATTTCCTCCACCGCCATGGCCTCGGCCGTGCGGAACGGCGAGGTATAGGCGCGCAGTTCGGCCTCCAGTTCCTTTTCCCGCGCCTTGGGGTCCGGTGCCGCCTCGATCTCGCGACGGAAGGCGGCGGCGACCCCGCCTTCGACCGGCAGCGATCCCCATTCCCCCGACGGCCAGGCAAGCTTCAGGTCAATGTCGTTCTTGTTGCAGGTCGCCATCCCGGCCATGCCGTAGCATTTGCGGATCACCAGGGTCAGGGTCGGCACGCTGAGCTGCCCGGCGGTGTAGACGGCACGCATGCCTTCGCGGAGCGTTCCCGCACATTCGGCCTTGAGCCCGACCATGAACCCCGGCACGTCGACCAGGAAGACCAGCGGAATATGGAACGTGTCGCAGAGCTCCATGAAATGGACTTGCTTGCGCGACGCGTCGGCGTCCATGGCGCCGCCATAGACCTTGGGATTGTTGGCGACGATACCGACGGGCCGGCCGCCGAGCCGCGCCAGCAGGGTGACCACCGCCTTGCCGTAGGTCGGGCGGATTTCGAAGCCAGACCCCCGATCGACCACCAGATCGATCAGTTCCTTCATGTCGTAGGGCCGGCTGCGCTGTTCCGGGACGATGTCCAAAAGCGCGTCTTCGCACCGATCGACCGGATCGTCCGCCGCCAGGACCGGCGGCAGGTTCCAAACGTTTTGCGGCATGAAGCCGATGAACCGCCTGATCTGATCGAAAGCGTCGTCCTCGCTGATCGCGCGGTTGTGGATCGAGCCCGCCTGGTCGACGGCGACCGCCGCCCCACCCAGGTCTTCCTTGCTGATTGTCTGGCCCAAGGACCGTTTCACCACCGGGGGCCCGGCGGCGAAAATCTGGCTGGTCCCGTCGACCATGACGGAAAAATGCGACAGGATGGCACGCCCGGCGGGACCGCCGGCCGCGGTGCCGAGAACGGCCGAGGCGACGGGCACCTCGCC
>JANQIJ010000399.1 GCA_028282185.1 Rhodospirillales bacterium | reverse complement strand
CACTTGCGCGCCGGCGGCCATCAGGTCGGCGACGGAACGGCCGTCGCGGGCCCCCTCGACCACGAAATCGGAGATCAGAGCGATCGCTTCGGGGTGGTTCAGCTTGACGCCGCGTTCCAGGCGCCGTCTTGCGACGTTGGCGGCCATGGCGATCAACAGCTTGTCCTTTTCGCGGGGGGTCAGGTTCATGGCGGGTGAGTCCTTCGTTGGCGGGTCCAGGGGCGGGTTAAAGGGTCCAGGCGACGGGCAACGGCCGGCCGGACAGCAGCGTCAGCAGCGGGATCAGGCGCAGCCGCAGGTCATAGGAATCGGCCGCCAGCAGGCGGCAGGCCAGCAGGCCGTCGAAGGCGCTGGCGCCGGCCGGGCCGTCGCCGAGCAGGCGGCGGACAGGGTCGAGCCCGTCTTCCGCATCCCGGCCGACATAGAGCACCGCTGCCATCGCCTTGGCGCCGTCGAACAACGCCGGGCGGCCGGCCAGGCGGTCGATCTCGCCCACCAGGCGTGTTTCATCGGCGAACACCAGACGTCCATCGCGGCGAATTCGCCAGCTGTCCTGGAAAAACCCGCCGCCCAAGGCCTCGCCCGAGGCCAAGCGGCCCAGGACCAAGGGTTCGACGGCGAGCAACTGGGCGTCTTCCGCCATTTCGACATCGAGGCGCCGCCGAATTCGGCCACCGTCGAACAGGATGGTTTCCTGCGGCAGCCAATGGAGCGCCGCGCCCTCTTCGATCGTTAAACGCGTCTTGACCTCGGCCGTGCCCTCGATCGCGCGGTAAACCCGTTCGCAAGCCTGCGTGGTGACGCTGGCCCGGCTTTGCGGCCCGATCTGGATCTCCGTCTCGAACCGATCACCGCCGGTCAAGCCGCCGGCGGTGTTGAGCAACAGCGCTTCCAGCGGCGGATCGTCGCCAGCCGCCGCATGGACCCGGGGCAGGCGCAGCTTGGCGCAGCCGTCCTGATACATTTCATCGACCCTGGACCGGCCGATGGCGCGCTTGACCGTCAGCCGCGCCCGCCCGCGGGCGCGTTGCAGTTCAGCCCCCTTGGGCGCCAATCGTTTAGACGGTGAGGTGCCGTCGTACATCATCCGCGTCCAGTTCGTCCTTTGCCCCGGCGCTGACCACCACGCCCCGGTCCATGACGACGATTTCGTCGGCCAGTTCGTGGGCGAAATCGAAGTATTGTTCGACCAACAGGATCGCCATGTCGCCACGATCCTTCAAGTACTGGATGGCGTTGCCGATCTCTTCGTTGATTTCGCGGTTCGAGCCGTTCCCGCCCGGGCGCTTGTAGACGCTCAGCCCTCGGCCCTCGCCTTCGCCGCCGCCGTTGCGCAGGTATTCGATGGCGCGGCCGATATCCTTGATGATCGAGGGCTGAATGCCCTCCGTCGGCTCGTCCAAGACCAGAAGCCGGGGCCGGGTGACCAGCGCTCGGCCGATCGCCAGTTGCTGTTGCTGGCCGCCGGACAGATCGCCGCCGCGCCGCTTCAACATGTCCTTCAGGGCCGGGAACAGATCGAACACGTCGTCGGGGATCCGGCGGTCCTTGGCCGGCAGATCGGCGAACCCGGTTTCCAGGTTTTCCTTCACCGTGAGCAACGGAAAGATTTCCCGCCCCTGGGGGACATAGGCGATGCCGCGCCGGGCGCGGTCGAAGGTCGGCAGGCGGGAGATGCTCTCACCGTCGATCAGGATGTCGCCCGCGGAAACCGGATGATGGCCCATGATGGCGCGCAACAGCGACGTCTTGCCGACGCCGTTGCGGCCGAGGACGCAAGTGACCCGGCCGATTTCGGCCTGCATGGACACACCGCGCAGCGCCTGGGCGGCGCCGTAAAAAAGATCCAGATCGGTGACACTTAACATGGCCTGCGCTCTCCCTCCCGTCACCGGCCCAGATAGACTTCGATGACGCGTTCGTTGGCGCTGACGTAGTCCAGGGTGCCTTCGGCGATGGCCGCGCCTTCGTGCAATACGGTGACGTCGACGTCCAGGTCGCGAACGAAGGTCATGTCGTGTTCGACGACGACGACGGAATGGTTCCGGGCGATGTCGCGGAGCAACCGCGCGGTTTCTTCCGTTTCCGCATCTGTCATCCCGGCGACGGGTTCGTCGACCAACAGGAGCTTCGGATCCTGGGCCAGCAGCATGCCGATCTCGAGCCATTGCTTCTGGCCGTGTGACAGGTTCGCCGAAGCTTCGTCGCGTTGCGATCCTAGGCGCGTGATCTCCAAAATCTCCTCGATCCGGTCGCGGTCGGCCTGGGTCGTCCGGGCGAACAGCGTATCCCAGGCCCGGCGACCGGCGGACAACGCGAGCAACAGATTGTCCCAAACCGTGTGGTTTTCGAACACGGTCGGTTTCTGGAATTTGCGGCCGATGCCCAGTTGCGCGATGTCGGCTTCGTCCAGTCGGGTCAGATTGACCGTCTCGTCGAACAAGACGCGGCCTGAATCGGGCCGGGTCTTGCCGGTGATGACATCCATCATGGTCGTCTTGCCGGCGCCGTTGGGGCCGATGATCGCCCGCATCTCGCCCGGCTTGACGTTGAAAGACAGGTTGTTCAGCGCCTGGAACCCATCGAACGACACGTTGACGTTCTCCAGATACAAGATCGAGGTTTTCAGCTTTTCCGCCATCTCACGCCCGCCTCAATCGGCTTCCTGCGGCTGGGCGCCGTCGGCGCCGCCCGACGGCTTTTCCCGGCGCACCTTCCATTTGGCGTATTTCTCTTCCGCCGTGCCGACAATGCCCTTGGGCAGGAACAGGGTGACGGCGATGAACAGGCCGCCCAGGACGAACAGCCAAAACTCCGGCAAGGCGCCGGTGAAGTACGACTTGCCCAGGTTGACCAGGACCGCGCCGACGGCGGCGCCG
>JANQIJ010000396.1 GCA_028282185.1 Rhodospirillales bacterium | reverse complement strand
CACGTGAATGGCGGGATGGCGATGATCTAAGCCATGGAATTGAGGGGACCGTGGGCGCGCGGTCCAGGTCGCTGACGGGGACGTTGCCGACCTTGCTCGAGGGGCAGCCGAGGTGGCTGGTCAAACGAGATCAATATGTGTTAGGAAGCGGGCATTCTTGGGGCGGCCCGCCCGAAATCCGCTCCTTGTACAAGGTTTTTAACTCCATATCCCGCTTTTTGGCGGAGCACCGACAGGGGAACGAACATGAGTGATGTTGCCGATCGCGTTAAAAAAATCGTCCACGACCACCTGGGCGTCGACGAAGCCAAGGTCGTTGAAAACGCAAGTTTCATCGATGATCTGGGCGCCGACAGCCTGGATACCGTCGAACTGGTGATGGCGTTTGAGGAAGAGTTCGGCATCGAGATTCCCGACGACGCCGCCGAAAAAATCCTGACCATCAAGGACGCGATCGACTTCATTGAATCGCAGCAGTAACACGCTGCTGCCTGCCACGATCCGGCGCCCGGGCGACCCTGCCCCCTTGCTCCGGGGGCTTGCGTGCCAAGGGCGCGATAAACATATAGCCGTATCATGAGACGCGTCGTCATTACCGGACTGGGGATCGTCAATTCCCTCGGCATCGGTGTGGACACCAACTGGGGCCGCCTGTTGGCGGGGCAGTCGGGCATCCGAAAGCTAGAAGGTATGGACGAACACGACCTGCCGGCCAAGATCGGCGGGACCGTTCCGTTCGGCGACGGTTCGGACGGGACCTTCGATTCCGAAGCCTGGGTGCCCAAGAAGGACCAGCGCCGGATGGATGATTTCATCATCTATGGTTTGGCCGCGGCGACGCAGGCGATCGAGGATTCAGGCTGGACCCCGGAAAGCGATGAGGACCGCTGGAAGACCGGTGTCCTGATCGGTTCGGGCATCGGCGGCCTGCCGGAGATTTCCGGCGGCGCGGTGACCGTGCATGAGGGCCGCGCCCGACGTTTGAGCCCGTTCTTCATCCCGGCGAGCTTGATCAATCTGGTGTCCGGTCATGTGTCGATCAAATACGGTTTCAAGGGACCGAACCACGCTGTCGTCACGGCCTGTTCGACGGGCGCCCATGCGATCGGCGATGCGGCCCGCATCATCATGTGGGAAGACGCCGACGTGATGGTCGCCGGCGGGGCCGAGGCGGCGATCTGCCCGTTGGGTGTTGCCGGGTTCTGCGCCGCCCGGGCGCTTTCGACCGGCTATAACGACATGCCGGAAAAGGCGTCCCGCCCCTGGGACCGGGACCGCGACGGTTTCGTCATGGGCGACGGCGCCGGTGTCGTCGTGTTGGAAGAATTGGAACACGCCAAGGCCCGCGGGGCAAAGATTTATGCCGAGGTCGTCGGCTATGGCATGTCTGGCGACGCGCATCACATCACGGCCCCGGCCGAGGACGGCGACGGTGCTTTCCGTTGCATGCAGGCGGCGCTCAAGCGCGCCGGCATGAACCCGGACGAAATCGACTACGTCAACGCCCACGGCACCTCGACCCCCCTGGGCGACGAGATCGAATTGGGCGCCATCAAGCGCCTGTTCGGTAGTGCCGTCGACAGGATTTCCATGTCATCGACGAAGTCGGCGGTCGGGCACCTGCTGGGTGCCGCCGGCGCGGTGGAGGCGATTTATTCGATCCTGGCGATGCGCGACGGCGTCGTGCCGCCGACCTTGAACCTGGACAATCCGTCGGACAGCTGCCTGGGCGTCGATTTGGTGCCGCATCAGCCGAAAGAACGCCAGGTTCGCGCTGCGTTAAGCAATTCCTTCGGTTTCGGCGGGACCAATGCCTCGCTGATTTTCAAGGCAGTCGATTGATCCGGTGACTGCCGGCCGCGACGCCTCGGCAATTCCATCCTGGCCCCGCGCCCTTTAAAGTCGTCCCATGGCGCGCATCCTGATCCTCAGTTTCGTTGCTTTGCTCGTCCTTTGTGGGCTTGCGTTTGGCGGACTTTTTTGGGGCTTTAAGCATCAGATTGCCCGGCCCGGCCCCCATGCGGCCGAGGCAGTCGTACTGATCCCGCCGGGCAGTGGCATCAATCAAATCTCCGATATCCTGGTGAAGCGTGGGGTACTGCGCTCGGACCTGCTGTTCCGCCTGGCGGCGCGGATGGAAAACCTTGACCGCGTGCTGAAACCGGGGGAATTGGCCTTTCCCGCCCGGGCCAGCCTGTTGGGCGTCTTGGACGTGCTGCGCCGGGGAGAACCGGTGGCACGCTACTTGACCCTGGCGGAAGGGCTCAGCGTGTCTGAAATCATGGCGTTGATCGACCAGGCGGAAGGCCTGCAAGGACCGTTGCCGGAAGCGCCGGCGGAAGGGAGCTTGCTTCCGGAAACGTATCGTTATGCCTATTTCGACACGAAGGCCGACATGGTCCGGCGCCTGGAACGGGCGATGACGAATGCCGTTGCCAAGGCCTGGGCCGACCGGGCACCGGATTTGCCGATCAGCGATCCGGGCGAGGCCGTGATATTGGCGTCGATTGTCGAGAAAGAGACCGGGGTCGCCGAGGAGCGGCCCCGGGTCGCCGCGGTGTTCGTCAACCGGCTCAGGCGCGGCATGCGCCTGCAGTCGGACCCGACGGTGATCTATGGTATCACGCAAGGAAAGGCGCCCTTGGGCCGCGCCCTGACCCGCAAGGACTTGGACGCGGCCACTCCTTTCAACACCTATGCGATCCCCGCCCTGCCGCCGACGCCCATCGCCAATCCCGGACTGGCTTCGATCCGCGCGGTGCTTGACCCGGCGGAAACCCGCGAGCTTTACTTCGTTGCCGACGGTACGGGCGGTCATGCCTTCGCCGAGACCCTGGCCCAGCACAACCGCAACGTCGCCAAATGGCGGAAGATTGAGAAACGGTTGCGAAAGGAACGAGGGCGCTGACGTCGCTCGAGGCGGCGGCGATATAGGCCTCACCATTCCTTGTCTTTCATGCCGCGGATCAGGATCGGATCGGTCCAGGCCGGCGGCAGCAAGCTCAACAGCCAAACCCCCAGATGCATGGGCCAGGGAAAGACGATACGAGCCTTGTCCCGGGCCAGGCCGCGCTTGATGATCCCGGCCGCCTTGTCCGCCTGCATCAGCATCGGCATGGGGAACTTGTTGGCGTCGGTGATCCGGCTGGTCACCCAACCGGGACAGACCACGTTGACCCGCAGCCCGGTTTGCCACAACTCGCCGCGTAGCGCCTCGCCCCAATTCTTGACCGCTGCCTTCGACGCCGAATAGGCCGATGACGTGGGAAGGCCGCGGAACCCGGCGATCGACGCGATCAAGGCGATCTGGCCCCGGCCGCGCGGTTTCATGGCGTCGATGGCCGGCAGCACCGTATTGACCACACCGCCGACGTTGGTCCGAAAGATCAGCCGGGCCTTTTCCGCGTCTCCCCCGGCGCCCGAGGTCGAATTGGACACGCCGGCATTGGCGATCACCAGATCCAGCGGGGTCGCCGCGTCGGCCTCCGCGATCCAGGCTGCCATGGCCGCCGCTTCGGTCACGTCGATCACCCGGGGGCGGGCGTCGGCGCCGCGATCGCGACAGGCCTGGGCGACGGATTCCGTGCGCTTGGTGTCTCGTCCGGAAAGATGCAGCGTCACGCCGGGCGCCGCATAGGCGAGCGCCAGGGCTTGGCCGATTCCGCTCGAGGCGCCAGTGATCAGGATGTTGTTGGCTTCGGGGACGCGCATGCATTGGTTATAGGCCGCACTCGGTCCATGGGGAACCCGGCGCGACCGATGTTCTCCCATTGCCGGCCCGCCCGCTTGAAGCCCCGTGCCGGGCGCGGTTATAAGGGCGAAGACCCACCGGGAGACGAACGCTTGCCCATCCAATCAATGACCGGTTTCGCCCGTACCGAAGGCAGCCAGGACGATCAGGCCTGGACCTGGGAAGTGCGCAGCGTCAATGCCAAGGGCCTGGACGTCCGGTTTCGACCGGCGCCGGGTTTCGAGAGCCTGGACCCCATCGTTCGCAAGGCCGTGGCGGCGCGATTCAAACGCGGCAGCCTGTCGGTCAATCTGTCGCTCAGGCGCGAAGCGGGCGAAACGGCTTACCGGATCAATGACCTCCACCTGGCGCGGGTCCTGGAGCGCCTTGCGACCCTGGCGGCGGCGGTGCCCGATGCGATACCGCCGTCTCTTGACGGGATCCTGGGTCTGCGCGGGGTCATTGAACCCGTCGAGACGACCCTGGCCGGGGAGCCTCTAGCACGGATAAACGCCTCGCTGGCCGCCGATCTGGAGGCCGCCCTCGACCAGTTGGCGCGGATGCGCGGCGAGGAGGGATTGCGGCTTGCCACGGTGTTGGAGGATCAGATCGCGGAGATCGAAGACTTGACGGCCCGGGCGGCGGCGCTTTCGGCGATGCAGCCGGAGGCCATTCGTGCGCGGCTTAATGAACAGGTCGGCGCCTTGATCGCGGACAATCCGGCACTGCCGGAAGAACGTTTGGCCCAAGAAGCCGCCCTGTTGATGACCAAGGCCGATATGCGCGAGGAACTGGATCGCCTGGTCGCCCATGTGGCGGCGGCCCGTGACCTGATCGCCGGCGGTGACGGCGCGGTCGGCCGGCGGTTCGATTTCCTGTGCCAGGAGTTCAATCGCGAGGCCAACACCTTGTGTTCGAAATCGCCGGATACGGCATTGACCAATCTGGGTTTGGAGCTGAAAACGGTGATCGACCAATTGCGCGAGCAGGTTCAAAATATCGAATGAACGGCAAAACGCCTTCAAGGCG
This sequence comes from Rhodospirillales bacterium, assembly GCA_028282185.1. Taxonomy (GTDB): domain Bacteria; phylum Pseudomonadota; class Alphaproteobacteria; order Rhodospirillales; family Casp-alpha2; genus UBA1479. The sequence continues at coordinate 5,982 of JANQIJ010000396.1, read as the reverse complement.
CCGGATACACGAAGGGGGGAGCGAGTCATGGTAAGCATTTCGCGGCGGGGCATGATGTTGGTGCTGTCCTCGCCGTCCGGGGCCGGCAAGACGAGCATTTCCCGTCGCTTGCTTGAGGAAGAGGACGGGATCGTGATGTCGGTCTCCGCTACCACCCGGCCCATGCGTCCCGGCGAAATCGATGGCCGCGATTACTTTTTCTATGATCAGGAACGTTTCGACGAGATGGTCCGGGCGGGCGAGTTCCTGGAACACGCGACGGTTTTCGACAATTCCTACGGCACGCCGAAGAAACCTGTTTGGGACACCCTGGCCGAAGGCAAGGACGTGTTGTTCGATGTCGATTGGCAGGGCACGCGAAAGCTGCGCGAAAACGCGCGCGAACATTTGGTCAGTGTCTTTATCCTGCCGCCCAGTATCGACGAACTGGACAAACGCCTTAGGGGCCGCGGTCAGGATTCCGACGCGGTCGTGGCCGGGCGCATGGCCCGCGCGAAATCGGAAATGAGCCATTATGCGGAATATGACTACATCGTCGTCAACGCGGACCTGGACGAAAGCGTCGAGAACGTCCGCGCGATCCTCAGGGCCGAACGGCTCAGCAAGGAACGTCAAACGGGCTTGGTTGATTTCGTTCGCGGCATGGGAGTCGAAGGTTAGCTCACGGTGGGGTCTTGGCCCTACCGCTCGATAGCAGGCACGCGAGCGCGCAAAACTCTTCCACCGTCAACATTTCGGCCCGCGCCCTGGGGTCCAGGCCGACCTCGGCCGGGTCCAGGTTGAGCGATTTCAGGCTGGCGCGCAGCATCTTGCGCCGCTGGCCGAAGGCCGCCTGGGTGACGCGTTTCAGGGCGTCGGGATCGGCGGGCGCCAGGGGTTCGGCGCGGGGCAGCAATTCGACCACCGTCGAGGCCACCTTGGGCGGCGGAGTGAAAGCCTCTTTCGATACATTGAACAGGGCCCGGACGCGGCAGCGCCATTGCGTCATGACGGACAATCGGCCGTAGGTTTTCGTTCCGGGATCGGCGGTCAGGCGATCAGCGACCTCTTTTTGGAACATCAGGATCATGCGGTCGTAGGCCGTTGCCCGGGACAGCCAGCCAAGCAACAAGACGGTCGATACGTTGTAAGGCAGATTGGCGACGATGGCGCGGGGCGCCGGCACCAGGGCCGTCAGGTCGGCCTGCGTGGCATCGCCGGCGACGATCGTCAAGCGATCCGGATAGTGGCGCTTGAGATCGTCAAGGGCGGCGAGGCAGCGATCATCTTTCTCCAGGGCCCAAACATGGCCGTTATTTTGCGACAACAGCGATCGCGTGAGGCCGCCTGGCCCGGAGCCGACCTCGATGATATTGACTTGATCAAGATCGCCGGCGGCGCGGGCGATGCGATCCGTCAGATTGGTGTCCAACAGGAAGTGCTGGCCGAGCGATTTTCGGGCCCCGAGCCCATGGGCGCGAATGACTTCGCGCAACGGCGGCAGGTCCGGTGTCACGCCGCTCGTGCCCGATGGGCGGCGATTTCGGCCGCCATGCGGATGGCGGCGACAAGGCTGCGTTCCGATGCCCGACCGGTGCCCGCAATGTCCAAGGCCGTGCCGTGGTCGGGCGAGGTGCGGACGATCTCAAGACCGAGCGTGATGTTGACTCCGCCGTCGAAATCGATCGTCTTGACCGGGATCAAGGCCTGATCGTGGTACATGCAAATGGCGGCGTCATAGGTCTCTCTCGCGCGCGGACTGAACATCGTATCGGGGGGAGGGGACCCACAGCTTCCACGCCCTCGGCCCGCAGGCGTTGGACCGCGGGCTCGACGATGTCCCGGTCTTCCGATCCCATGGCGCCGTCTTCGCCGGCATGGGGATTGAGGCCGGCGACCGCCAGGCGCGGACGGCCGATGCCGAAATCGCGTTCCAGGGCGGCGGCGGTGATCTTCGACTTGGTGACGATGTCGTCGCCGGACAGCCGGTCGATGGCGTCGCGCAAGCCCAGATGGACGGTCACGGGAACGGTCCGCAAGCCAGCGCAGGCCAACATCATTACCGGAACGCCGCCGCCGGAAATCTCGGCCAGGTATTCCGTATGTCCGGGATGCGAAAACCCCGCTGCATAAAGCGCCGATTTTTGGATCGGATTGGTGACCACGCCGGCCGCCCGTCCATCCGCGGCGAAGCCGACGGCCCGGTCGATGGCGTGGATCACCGCGCCGGCGTTGGCGGTGTTGGGGCATCCGGCGACCGGCGGTTCGGGCAACGGTTCGGCGATCACCGGCAGGATTTCCGGTGCCAGTGCCTTGGCTTCCGCCGGATCGTCGATTTCGACGATTTCGAGGCTCAGGCCCAGGCGCGCCGCGAGGCGACGCAGGCGCGTCGGGTCATCAACCACGAAAAACCGGGACAACGCGGCACCCGCCCGCGTCTTCGCCAAAAGCGTGATCTCGCCTCCGACACCCGCGGGATCGCCCATGGTCAGGGCGATCGGCGGTAGGTCGGTAGTTCCCTTGCGCGACATTGTCTTTTCCCCAGCGCGATGCCGGCCGGTAAGGGCGCTTATCGGCGGCGCTGTTCGATGAACGCGCTGCGTTTGAGGTCACGCAGGTACTGCCGGGCGGCCAGGTTCAGGCGCTCATTGATCAGGCGTTCGCGGACGTTTTCCCGCTGCAACTGCTCGACATCGGCAACTTCACGTTCGCAGATCATGAAAAGCAAGATGGCGCCTGGAACCTTTAGCGGTGCGCTGACCTGTCCGTCCGGAAGATCCTTAACAGTGTCGCGCACATTGGGTGCCAGCTGGCTCATGCGCAGATTGGAGCGTGATTCCGTCAGGCCACCGGCGACGCGATTGGGCAGGCTTGCCATCGCTTCACAAGAATCGCTGCGCAGGGCAAGACGCCTGGCGAGCGACATCTTCGTTCCCACCTCGCTTGCCGAGGACGCATTGTCGACGGGGATGAACACCTGTTGGAGGTCGATTTTCGGATCGACGGCGGGACCGGACGCACCCTGCGAAACGCGCTGTTCCCGATACCAAACGATCCGGTATCCGGCGTTCGTGCGAATTGGTTCGCTGATCTCACCGACTTGCATGTTCGACAGGGCGGTCTGGGTTTCCGATGGCAAACTGTCGAAGGGCACCCAGCCCAAATCCCCGCCCACGGCGGCGGTGGCACTTTGCGAAAATGTTGATGCGAGGGCCGGGAACCTGACCCCGCGTTGCAATTCCCCAAGAATCTTTCCGGCCATTTGCTTGACTTCGGGTTCCTTGTCCGGCGTGTCCACCGGCAGGTAGATTTCGGACAGGAGGACGACCGGTTGGCCCTTGTTCGCCTCCATGCGCGCGATTTCCTCATCGACCTCTTCTTCGGGAATCGTCGTCAGGGCGCGGAACCGGGCGCGCAGGGCCCGGTTCCATCCCAAGTCGGCCTCGATCTGCTGCCGAATGGCGTCTTCACCCAGCCCAAGGCGGGCCATCATGTCGTTGAGGCCGCCCGGTGACATGTTGCGCGCTTCTTCGAATTGACGGACGGCAATATCAACATCCGCTTCGCTGATCTCGATGCCCAGATTTTCGGCTTCCTGGCGTTTGAGTTCTTCCTCGATCAGTATCTGGACAACCTTGGGCGCCAAGTCTCGCACGGTTTGCTGATTCCTGGGCAGGCCGGAGAACGCCATAACGATCGACATCCTGGCCTGCAGGTCGTATTCGGAAATCGGTGTGTTGTTGACTGTCGCGATGATGCCCATTCGCTGGGCCTGGGGTTCGCCCGCCACGCTGAGCCAAAGCGCAACAACCATGGCGGCGGGCAGACCCAAACGGCTGATTTTCAGGATGTTGCGTTTCATGTGATGCCGTCGCTAGAAGGTGACCTGGCCCAGGGTCTTGAGAAGCAGATTAATCGTAAACGAGTCCGAGGGCGAGAGGTCTCGATCACTGAAGAAGGTGCGCGAGATACGCGTCGTAACGACCAGGCATTCGTCTTCGTAAACCAAATCCGCCGAGATCGACCGCATTTCGTCCGCGGCCAAATCGCGGATCGCCCGCAGATTGGTTCGCCAGTTTTGTGACAACTGCGATCGGACAGTGATGTTCAGTTCTTCGCGGCTCGGAAACTCGCTGCCTTCCTGCTGCTCGAAGAAGAAGTAGCTTGTCGAGGCGCGCAACAACGGAACACCCAAGGTTCCTTCCAACTGGTGGCGCCGGGCGGAAAAGCCGTCCTTGGACAATTGCGTGCGATAGTCCAGGTTGACGGTTTCGTTCGGGTTGAGGCGCACGGCCATGACGATATCTGAAAGGTCGTCTTCGAGGCCGCTGCCGCCCGCGAAGGTATCGTCGGGCGCGAACCGGAAGGTTTGTCCGACGAGGACGGTCATATTGCCGCCTGTCGGCCCGAACAGGCCCCAGCGCAGGCCATAGTTCAGGCGGGTGCCGCCTTCGACCCGGTCGATCCCGCCGAAACGGTTGATCTCGAACAGATTGGTGTCGTCGAATTCAAATTCCTGGCTGTCCTCATTGGGGATCGCGCTGGGGTTGCCACCGTTTGGACTGGTCACAAGCTGCACGATCGGTTCCAGCGACTGACTGGCACCGCGGAAATCGCTGACCAAGGGGAAACGCCAATCGGCCGCCGCGTAGGGGTGAACGCGCCCGGTGACGCCCGAGAACTTGATTCCGTTCGGGCGAGATACGTCGCTGACGTGATAGGCATCCGCGAATACCCCGGCGGACAAGCCGAACAGATTGCCGACAGAATCGGAAAAACGCCGGTTCCACGCCGGTCGCAGGGAAAGCCGACGGGTGTCGTTGCCGGTTTCGTCGCGTGCGATGACCAGGAGGTCGCCATCGAGGGTGAAATTGCCGCCCAGCCGGTCCGGTTCGCCGACGTGTTGAAATTCGACCAGGGGAAGCACGGTGGGGCTGTCGATGTTGTCGGAATCGGCCCGCAGGTCCTGAAACGAAAACGCGTTGACCGCGAGGTAGTTGCGTCCGCGAAAACCTTCGGCGAAGACCCGGCTTTCAAGCACGGAAGGAGACTCAAAACCAAAGCGCCGCAGGTATGTATCGTCGGTTGCCCGGTGAACGTCGAAACCGGCGCGCCAAGTCTCGTCCAAATCCATCCGTCCTTCGGCTTTGATGTGTCCGCGAAAATCGTCTTCGGAATCATTGATGCCGCTGACTTCCGCATCCAAACGTCCGTCCCGGAAGCGATGCCGATAATCCAAGGCGGCCAGCAGGCCCTCTTCTTCGGAAAAAGCCGGGGCGAAGGTGATATCGGCCGATTCATTGATCGGATAGAAATAGGGGGTGCGGACAACGAAGCCCAAATCGGAAGACCCGCCAAACCCCGGTGCGAGGAAGCCGGCCTTGCGCCGAATCGTCGGGTCCGGGTGAATGAAATAAGGCGTGTAAGCCACCGGTACGCCATAGACCTCCAGCCAGGCATCCCGGTACTCGATGGTCTTCGAACGCTGGTCGTGAATGACGCGAACCGCCTTGATCTGCCATAGGGGGGCCTTGTCCGGGTCGTCCTCGCACAAGTTGCACGGCGAATAAACACCTTGACGCAGTTCCGTCACCACGCCGCCGCTGCGTTTCGCGCCATGCGCCGCCAGACGCGACCGGTCGGCAAGAATGACGCCGATGTTGCGGACCAGCCCTTCTTTCAAGTCGCCCGTCAGGGTCACTTGTTCGGCGAAGACCGTCTCGCCCGTTGGCTCGAGAATCGTGACCTGGCCGACGGCGATGACGATGTCGGTGTTTTGATTGTATGTCACCTTGTCGGCGAGCAGGGTCCGCTCGCCATAGGTGACCTCGACACTGCCGATGGCGGACACGGTGCCGTTTTCCTGGTCGAAGCTCATTTCGTCGGCGAGCAGTTTGACCGGGAGGGCGTCTTCACCGGCGACCTCCGGCAAGGCGGGCGAGGGTTGTTCGGGACCGTCGTCCGCTGGTGGCTGGGGACGCGCGGGAACGGCCGTCGGGGGCG
>JANQIJ010000309.1 GCA_028282185.1 Rhodospirillales bacterium | reverse complement strand
GGCGGCTCAGCGGGTGGACCCGCCGACCCTGTCCATGACCTTTTCGATCAACGATTCGCCGCTTGCCGGGCAGGATGGCGACAAGGTCCAGTCTCGGGTGATCCGCGACCGCCTGCTGCGCGAGGCCGAGGGCAACGTCGCCATTCGCATATCGGAAACCGGGGACGAAAACGCCTTTGACGTCGCCGGGCGGGGCGAACTGCAACTGGGTGTGCTGATTGAAACCATGCGGCGCGAAGGCTATGAGCTGTCGATCTCCAGGCCCCGGGTCCTTTATCGGACCAACCCGGATACGGGCCAGCGGGAAGAGCCCCTGGAAGAGGTGGTGATCGACGTCGATGACGCGTTTTCCGGCGCGGTGGTCGAATCGATCAGCCTGCGCAAGGGCGAGTTGCAGGAAATGAAGCCGTCCGGCGGCGGCAAGACGCGGCTGGTGTTCCGCGTCCCGACCCGGGGCCTGATCGGCTATCACGGGGATTTCCTGACGGAAACCCGGGGCACCGGGGTGATGAGCCGCCTGTTCCATGCCTACGGGTCTTGCCGGGGGCCGGTCCCCGGACGGCGAAACGGGGTGCTGATTTCCAACGCGCCGGGGTCCAGCGTGGCCTACGCCCTGGCCAATTTGGAAGAACGCGGCAACTTGTTCATCGGCCCGGGCGAGGCGGTTTACGAAGGCATGATCGTCGGCGAGAACGCTCGACCAAACGACCTCGAAGTCAATCCGCTGAAAACCAAGCAACTGACCAACATCCGGGCCGCCGGCAAGGACGACGCGATCCGCCTGACGCCGGCCCGGCGGCTGACGCTCGAACAGGCGATCAGTTATATCGGTGATGATGAGCGGGTCGAGGTCACGCCTCGGGCGATCCGCCTGAGGAAGGCGATCCTCTGTCCGCACGAACGAAAGAAGGCGGAGAAGCGGCGCGAGGCCGAAACCGCCTAGGGCGGCCGATCCGCCGCCGGACTCCTGGACGGCCGCCGCGGTAGGCCCGCTGCGTTTCTCACACGTCAGTTATCATGCTTTATGTTGTTGATTCTACGAAAATACGTTGTCGCAATCTGTTCCAGGTTGCTCGGGATTTGCGTTAGAAGGGTGCATGGCCCGACCATTGACGACGCCCGAGACCCCCCGGCTGCGCCCGACCCTGGGCCAGGCCCTGACGGCGTATGTCGAACGCCGGGCTTTGGTCGTGCTCTGCTTAGGATTCGCCAGCGGCCTGCCATATCTCCTGGTGTTTTCCACCCTGTCGGCCTGGTTGCGGGAATCGGGGCTCAGCGTCGCCGCCATCGGCTGGTTCGCCTTGGCCGGCTCCGCCTATGTCCTGAAGTTCGTCTGGGCGCCGGTGGTCAACCAATTGCGCCTGCCCATCCTGACCTCTTGGCTGGGCCAGCGACGGTCTTGGCTGTTCCTGTCCCAGGTCATGGTGGCCCTCGCCATCGTCTTCCTGGGGACCTCTGACCCGGCCGCCGATCTGGCGCGCACGGCCTTTTGGGCCGTGGTCCTGGCCTCGGCCTCGGCGACCCAGGACATCGTCGCCGACGCCTATCGTATCGACAGCCTGGACCGTGATCTGGAGGGTCCAGGAACGGCCAACTTCGTCAACGGCTACCGGCTGGGCGTGCTGGCATCCGGCGCCGGGGCGTTGTTGATTGCCGATCATTTCGGCTGGCCCGCCGCCTATGGCTGCATGGCCTTGCTGATGTCCGTCGGCCTGGTGACGACCCTGGTCAGCCCGGAGCCGAAACGCCCGCCGCCGCGTTCCGACCAGCCGATCCGCGCCGCCGTCATCGAGCCGTTCCAGGATTTCACCAACCGGCGTCATTGGGTGGTTATCCTGCTGTTCATCACCCTGTTCCAATACGGCGAAGGCCTGTTGGGCGTGATGGCCAACCCGTTCTACTTGGACATCGGTTTTACAAAGACGGAAATCGCCCTGGTGACCAAGGCCTGGGGTTTCGCCATGAGCATTACCGGCGCCATTGTCGGCGGTTTGCTGGTTGCCCGCTTCGGTCTGTTGCGTACCCTGTTCACCGCCGGCATCGCCCAATGCCTGGCCAATCTGGCCTTCGCCTGGCTGGCGGCCCAGGGCGTGGCTTGGGCACCGGGCACGGCCGACGTCGGCGCCCTGACCATCGTCATCGCCGCCGAAAACCTGACCAGCGCCATGGCCACGGCGGCCTTTGTCGCCTATTTGTCGGCGCTCTGCGACCGGGCCTACAGCGCCACCCAATATGCGCTGTTGACCGCCTTTGCGGCCCTCGGCCGCAAGATTTTCGTTGCCGGCGGCGGCGAGGTGGCCCAGGTCGTCGGCTGGGAAAGCTACTTCATCCTGACGGCCGTCGCCGCCCTGCCGGCGCTCTGCCTGCTGGCCTGGTTGATGCGCCGCGACCGGCACTTCCGATAAGTCATGGCGCTGTCATGGCGGCGGCCTTCACTTGGGCGGTTTGCGCCCATCTTATGGGATCTTTTGTGGGGGCTTCTTGGGGCGCGGCCCATGCGGCGGCGATAGGACGATCAGGTGAGGAGTCTGCGATGTCGAAACCGATCCTTGCCGGCCCTCTGGCCGCGATTTTTTCGGCGATGTCTGCCTGGTTGGCGGCGCCGAAGGACCCAGGCGGGCGGTACGGAAAAGACCTGTGGCGAGCACT
>JANQIJ010000308.1 GCA_028282185.1 Rhodospirillales bacterium | reverse complement strand
CGGCGCCTGGTTCGGCCGGCCCTTCGCCAAGTTGATCCCGGGGCGCTGGGGCGCCATGGTCGGCCTGGCGCCGAAGAAGCTGACCGGACCGTCGCGGGTCGACCTGCCCCAGGTGTTCCCCGCCGAGGGACCGATGAAGAAGCGGGTCGCGCTGATGACCGGTTGTGCCCAGCAGGTCCTGCGCCCGGCGATCAACGAGGCCACGGTGCGGCTGTTGACCCGGCACGGTTGCGAGGTCGTGATCGCCCGTGGGCAGGGCTGCTGCGGCGCCCTGGTCCATCACATGGGCAAGGAGGACGCCAGCCATGCCCAGGCCAGGGCCAATATCGAGGCCTGGGAGCGGGCCGGGCGCGAGCATGGTGAGATCGACGCCATCGTCATCAATGCGTCGGGCTGCGGCACGACGGTCAAGGATTACGGCTGGATGTTCCGCCGGGACACGGAAATGGGGCCCCGGGCCAAGGCGGTGTCCGACAAGACCCGGGACATCAGCGAGGTGATGTTGGAGCTCGACCTGGCCCTCGCCGATGACGGCGCCGCGGGCGACAGGCCCGTGGTCGCCTATCATTCCGCCTGTTCCATGCAGCACGGCCAGAAGTTGACGACCCAGCCGAAGGAGCTTTTGACCCGGGCCGGCTTTACCGTCAAACAGCCGGCCGAGGGGCACCTTTGTTGCGGTTCGGCCGGGACCTACAACATCATGCAGCCGGAAATCGCCGATGCCCTGAAGCAGCGCAAGTCCCGGAACCTGCGCGCCACCGGCGGCCAGGTGGTCGCCACCGGTAACATCGGATGTCTGGTCCAGCTCAGCGAATCGGTCGGCGTTCCCGTGGTCCATACGGCTGAATTGCTCGATTGGGCGACCGGCGGCCCGCGGCCGGAGGGCATCGACGGCTGACTTCGCCGTCGACCGCCTCCTTTGCCATGCCGACCGATCAGGGTGGTATGTAGACCGTTGTGAAATTGTTGCTTTTCGCCTTTGTCGGTTTCGTGATGGCGCGCTAGATGACGCCACGGCGTGCGGCCCGCTGACTAGACGAATATGCCGATTCAGCCTAAAAACCGCACACAGTGCATATTTTAGTCGCACCTTGTGCGACTTTATGTTAATCTATTCCCTGATGTGAACCTGTCGATTTCATCTTGTCTTTATCGAAATCGGCCTTTGAATGACGTAGGATCGTTCATATGAAAGGAACAGTCACATGAGGTCATGGCAGAAGAACCTCGCGCGGGCTGTGCTCCTGGGAAGCCTCGTTTTAGCCCTCTCTTTGCGTCCGGCGACCACGGTCCGGGCGAACGATACCCTCGATTGGCTGGCCGCCGAGCCGGTGACGCTGTTGGACCTGGGTGTCATCCGCCTGAAGCAGGACTTACTTCAGGTCGGCCAGCAACTGGTCCATACGGGCATCCTGCCAGTGGCGCCCACCACCGGCGCCTATTACGACTGGCGGGAAAAGAAGATCGTCGTCTTTCTGACCGTGCGCGAACGCTATGCCGACCCCAGCGAGGGCATGTGCCTGGAACTGTTTTCCCGCGTCGCCAAGGGTCTGGCGAACCGGGGCCGGGGCCAGAAAGGCGAGCCGAGCTGGTATCTTGAGGAGATTTTCACCCATGATGGTTGGGGCAATTTCACCCGGCCCAAGTCCATGCGCCAGCAGTTGATGCGTTCGGTGCAGCTTGAGATCACCGTCCTGCCGCCACAGCCCATGGGCCCGGCGCCGACCATGAATTGCTCCGGCAACCTGGACATGGACCCCAGCGAGGTCAAGGTTTCGACCTCGTGACGGCCCGCCCGGAGGGGCCGGCGACGCGCCCTTAGAGACCGGTGCATTCGTTGGCGGTGAAACAACGTCCTGGGTGACGCGAACGTCGGCCTGGCGGCGTGGCAACCTGTCACCGGCCCCTTGGCGGCGGGCGGACGAAGGCGTAAGCTTTGTCCATGGAAACGAACCAATCGTCGGAAACGAACCAACCATCGCGCCGTTGGCGCCTGCCTGGCCTGGGCTTGGTCCTCCTCCTTGTCCTGGCTGCGGCTATCGCCATGCCGGCGCAAAGCGGCCCGGCCCGCGCCGATCAGAACGACCCCCGCCTGGACGACCTGTTCGAGCAATTGAGCCGGTCGGCCAATGTCCAAGAGGCACGGGCGATCGAGGCGCAGATATGGCAGTTCTGGGTCGTCAGCGGCGAGGAACTGGTCGACAGTGCCATGGCGCGCGGCGTGATCGCCATGAACCGGGGAGCGTTCGAGGCCTCGTTGAAGTACTTCAACGATGTGGTCAGCCTGGCGCCCGAGCATGCCGAAGGGTGGAACAAGCGGGCCACGGCGCATTTCCTGATGGGCAACTTTCCCCAATCGGTGGTCGATATCCATAAGGTCTTGGAACTCGAACCCAGGCATTTTGGCGCCTTGTCCGGGCTCGGCTTGATCTATATGGAAATGGGGCGCAAGGAGGCCGCCATTCGGGCGATGGAACAGGCCTTGGCCATCCATCCCCATATGGAGGGCATCAAGACGCAGTTGCGCGACCTGAAAGCGGCGGTCGATGGCAAGCCAATCTGATCTGGCGGCGTTGGGCCGGGTGGCGCCGGGTACGGCCGCGTCCGACCCGGTGGAAGGCCAGGCCGCCGGCCATGGGACGGTCGATGCCGGCCTGTTGGCGGCGCTTGCCGAGATCGTCGGTGCCGACGATCTGTCGACCGCGACGGCGGTTCGCGAGCAGCACGGGAAGGACGAATCCTATCATCCTGCGGCGGCGCCCGACGTGGTGGTCTTCTGCCGCGAAACCGACCAGGTCGCGGCCGTGGTCAAGGCATGTGCACAGCGCCGCGTCCCGGTCATCCCCTATGGCACCGGCACCTCGCTGGAAGGCCATGTGGCGGCGTTGGCCGGCGGTGTTTGCATCGATCTCAGCGCCATGGACCGCATCGTCAGCGTCAATGCCGAGGACATGGACGTCACGGTCCAAGCCGGGGTTCGACGCAAGGCGCTGAACGACTACCTGCGCGATACCGGGTTGTTCTTCCCCATCGACCCGGGGGCCGACGCCTCGATCGGCGGCATGACGGCGACACGGGCCAGCGGAACCAATGCCGTGCGCTACGGGACGATGCGGGAAAACGTTCTGGCCCTGACCGTGGTGATGGCCGACGGCCGGGTGATCCGAACCAGCCGACGGGCGCGCAAGTCCGCCGCCGGATACGATCTGACGCGCCTGTTCGTCGGTTCCGAGGGTACGCTCGGCGTGATTACCGAAGTGACGCTGCGCCTTTACGGCATTCCCGAAACCATCCTCTCCGCGGTTTCGGCCTTCCCCGATTTGGAAAGCGCCGTGAACACCGTGATCCTAACCATCCAATCGGGCATACCGGTGGCCCGGATCGAGCTTCTGGACGAGGTTCAGATGGACGCGGTCAATCGCTATTCAAAGCTCGATTACGCCGTCGCGCCGACCCTGTTTTTCGAGTTCCATGGTTCACCCGCCGGCGCCCGCGAACAGGTCGAACAGGTTTCCGCCCTGGCCGGCGAATTCGGTGCTTCGGACTTTCAATGGGCTGAAAGAACCGAAGACCGCAATCGTCTGTGGCAGGCACGCCATGACGCCTATTACGCCGCCCTGGCCCTCCGGCCCGGATGCCAAGGACAGGCGACGGACGTCTGTGTGCCGATTTCGCGTCTTGCCGATTGCATTCTGCAAACCCGCCAGGACATCGACCGGGCTGGGGTTTGCGCGCCCATCGTGGGCCATGTCGGCGACGGCAACTTTCACGTCGTTTTTGTCGTCGATCCGGCCGACCCGTCGGAACTTGCGGCGGCCAGGGAAATCAACGAGCGGATGATCATGCGCGCCCTGGCCATGGACGGGACCTGCACGGGCGAACACGGGATCGGCCAGGGCAAGATGGACTTCCTGGTGGCCGAAATGGGCGATGCGCTGGTTGCCATGCGCGCCGTCAAGCGAAGCCTGGATCCGGAAAACATAATGAACCCGGGAAAGATATTGCGGTTGTGACGGACCGGACGGAATCATCGCGGCCGGCTGCGGTCGCGATGCTCGGCAATCCGCCGGATGAACGGGATGAGGAGTAGATGGGGGTAGACGCGAGTACGGGGTCGCCGATCGACCTGCACCATCGCCCGCCGGAAGACGCGGTGCGGATCGTCGATGTCTTGATCGCCGCCGCCGCGCCGCTCGCCGGCGAAGCCTATTTGTATAACTTGGTCGAACAACTGGGCCGGTTGTTCGAGGCGGAAACGGTGTTCGTCGCCCATCGCATCGACCCGGCCGGCACCATGATGCGCGGCCTGGCGGCCTGGAAGGGCGGCACCCAGAAGGAGACTTGGGAATTCGACGCCGCCGGCGATCCCTGCCACCTGGTCTACAACGGCGATCCCGTGCTGATCCCCTGTGATGTCGCCGAGCGTTTCGAGAACAAGAAGGACAGCGGATATCAGAGTTTTGTTGGCTATCCGCTTAAGGACCCGGGAGGCGAGGTCGTCGGCCACGTCGCCGTCTATTCCGGTAAGGTGCTGGTCGAGGATGCGGCTTGGTTGGAAATCTGCAGTCTGTTCGCCGACAGGGCCCAGGCCGAGCTCAATCGCGCCCGGGCCGAGGCCGAGCGCGACCGGGTGTTGGAAGACCTGCGTCGCCTGGACGAGTTGAAGACGGAATTCATCGCCATCGCCGCGCATGATTTCCGCGGGCCGATCGGCGTCATTCGGGCGGTTTCGGAAATGATGCAGACCATGGAAGTCGACGCGGAAAAACGCGCGACGATGCTCGAAACGGTGATTACCGCCGCTGACCGCATGCTTGATCTGGTCAACGATTACCTGGATGTCAGCGCCATGGAGGCCGGCAAGCTGGAACTCAGGCCCGAGGCCACGGAACTCGGCGCTTTTGTTGCCGAACGGGTCGAAATGCGGCGCGCCCTGGCGGAGCCCCGGGGGATTAAGATCGTCTGTGACACCACGGACGAATTTTCCGTCTCGGTCGATACCTCGCGCATCGGCCAGGTGTTCGACAACATCATCGACAATGCCCTCAGCCATGCCCCCGACGGCAGCGAGATCAACGTGGCCGTGGCGGCGGCCCCGGATGGCGGCGTGGCGGTGACCGTCGCCGATCAAGGGCCGGGCGTGCCCGAAGGTCTGCGCCGTGCGATCTTCGACCCCTATGAATCCCTGAAGGCCCAGTCGGACAAGGTGACCAAGCGGTTCGGGCTGGGCCTGACCATCGCCAAGCGGATCGTCGAGGCCCATGGCGGCGACATTTCGGTCGATGAAGCGCCGGACGGCGGCGCCGCCTTCATGATCCGGCTTCCCGCCTGACGGAATTCTTGGCCCCGCCTGGGGCGAAGCCTTTGCGCCCGGGTGGAATTTGCCGTACCAACGGCCTGCCAGGTATTCCGATGCTGGGGAGAGGAGCGGTCATGGGCCCGGAAAGACTACTGCGCGACATGTTCGACGCCGCCGTCGCGGCGGCCCAGCCGGCGCTGCGCGTGCCCAGGTTCTTGCCCGATCCGCCGGCCCATGGGGGCCGCACCCTGGTGATCGGCGCCGGCAAGGCCTCGGCCGCCATGGCCAAGGCGTTCGAGGATGCCTGGCCCGGCCCGATCGAGGGCCTGGTTGTCACGCGTTACGGTTACGAGGTCCCCTGTTCGCGGATCGAAATCGTCGAAGCCGCCCACCCGGTCCCCGATGCCGCCGGCGAGGCCGCGGCTCGCCGGATGCTCGCCATGGTTCAGGGGCTGGAGGAAGAAGACCTGGTGGTTTGCCTGATTTCCGGTGGCGGCTCGTCCCTGTTGTCGGCCCCGGCCGCCGGGCTCAGCCTGGCCGACAAGCAGGCGGTCAACGAGGCCCTGCTGCGCTCGGGCGCGACGATCCATGAAATGAACTGCCTGCGCAAGCATCTTTCGGCGGTCAAGGGCGGCCGGCTGGCCGCCGCCGCCCAGCCGGCGCGGCTGGTCAACCTGCTGATCTCCGACGTGCCGGGCGACGACCCGGCGGTCATCGCCTCCGGCCCGACGGTGCCCGATCCGACGACATTCGACGACGCCCGGGCGATCGTCGAAAAGTACGCTATCGACCTGCCGTCTTCGGTTCAGGCCGTCCTGGCG